>JAJAYY010000119.1 GCA_026785965.1 Sphingomonas bacterium | reverse complement strand
ATTCGATCACTTCCAATCCGCGCTGGATGTCGCCCTTGGCGTCGGCGATCACCTTGCCATGCTCGGACGGCAGCCGGACTGCTTCTTCAAAGCTGTCGGCGCGGACCATCTGCAGCACCGGCCCGAAGATTTCCTCCTGATAGCTGCGGAAATGCGGTTTGACATGGTCGAACAAAGTCGGCCCGACGAAGAAGCCCTGTTCATGGCCCTGGAGCGTGAAGCCGCGCCCATCGATGACCAGTTCGCCGCCCTCGTCGGCGCACATCTGGATGTAATTTTCGACCTTGGCTTTGTGCGCGGCGTTGACCACCGGGCCGTAATGCGCCTCGGGATCGGACGACACGCCGACGCGCAATTTCTCGATCGCCGGAACCAGTTTCTCGCGCAGCCGTGCCGCTGTCTCGTCGCCGACCGGGACGACCACCGGCAATGCCATACAGCGTTCGCCGGCCGATCCGAACGCCGCCCCGGCGAGGTCATTGACGACCTGGTCGAGGTCCGCGTCGGGCATGACGATGCCGTGGTTCTTGGCCCCGCCGAACGCCTGCACGCGCTTGCCGTTGGCGGTGCCGCGCGAGTAGATATAGTGCGCGATGTCGGATGAGCCGACGAAGCTGACCGCCTTGATGTCGTCATGATCGAGGATCGCGTCGACCATTTCCTTGTCGCCGTGGACGACCTGCAAAATGCCATCGGGCGCGCCCGCTTCCTTCATCAGCTCGGCGAGCCGCACCGGGACCGAGGGATCGCGCTCGCTGGGTTTCAGGATGAACGCATTGCCGGTCGCGATCGCGACTCCGAACATCCACATCGGGATCATCGCCGGGAAGTTGAACGGGGTGATCCCCGCACCGATGCCGAGCGGCTGGCGCATCGAGTAGACGTCGATCCCCGGACCCGCGCCGTGGGTATATTCACCCTTGAGCGCATGCGGGATTCCGCAGCAGAATTCGATCACTTCGAGTCCGCGCTGGATATCGCCCTTGGCGTCGGCGATCACTTTGCCATGCTCGGACGAGAGCAAGCTGGCGAGCTCGTCCATATGCTGCTCGATCAGCACCTTGTAGTTGAACATGACGCGCGCTCTTCGTTGCGGGTTGGTCGCGGCCCAGGCGGGCTGCGCGGCGCGGGCGGCGTCCATCGCTTTCTCCAGCGTCGCGGCAGTGCCGAGCCCGACCCGCGCCTGCACTTCGCCATCGGACGGGTTCCACACGTCGCCGCTGCGGGCTGCGTCGACGTGGCTGCTGCCGTTGATGAAATGGTCGATGCTGCGCATGGCTAATCCTTGGGAAGTGGAGCTTTGCGCGTCGCCCTAGCCAAGCGCGGCGGCAAATGCCAGTTGCAGGCAATGCCTCGCAAAATTCCTTCCGGCCTGCCGTCCTCGAAACAGATTCTCGATTTCATCGCTCAATCGGGCTCGCCCGCGGGCAAGCGCGAGATTGCGCGCGCCTTCAACCTCCACGGGCATGACAAGATCATGCTCAAGGCGCTGTTGAAGGACATGGCCGACGAGGGGTTGATCGATTCGGCGCCGGGGCGCGCCTTCCACAAGGTGGGCGGGGTGCCCAAGGTGACCGTGCTGCGCGTAATTTCGATCGAGGACGGGCAGGTGCTGGCGACCCCCGAAAGCTGGCACGCCGATACGCTGGCGCCGCGGCTGCGCGTGATCGAGCGCGGGCGGCGCTCGGCACTGACGCTCAATGACCGCATCCTGGCGCGGACCGAAGAAGCCGGCAACGGCCATGTCGCGCATGTCATGAAAAAGCTCGAGCGCTCGGCCGACCTCGTGCTCGGCGTGGTGCGCAAGGATGGCGAGCGGCTGTTCCTGTCGCCGGTCGACAAGCGCGAGCGGCGCGAATTCGCGATCACCGACGTGAAGGACGCCCAGCCGGGCGACCTCGTGCTGGCCGAACCGGGGGGCAAGCCGCCGCGGTTCACCGCGCGGGTCGATGCCGTGCTTGGCGATCCGTTCGCGCCGCGCAGCTTCTCGATGATCGCGATCCACAAGCATGGGCTGCGCGACGAATTCCGGGTCGAGGCGATCGAGGAAGCCAAACAGGTCGCGAAGATCAACCTTGGTCAGCGCGAGGATTTGACCCATTTGCCGATCGTCGCGATTGATCCCGAGGATGCGCGCGATCATGACGATGCGATCTGGGCGAGCGCGCGTGATGGCGGCGGGTGGGACGCGATTGTCGCCATCGCCGACGTCAGTTTCTACGTCCGCCCCGGCTCCGAACTCGACCGCGAGGCGCGGGCGCGCGGCAACAGCGTCTATTTTCCCGACCGCGTGGTGCCGATGCTGCCCCACGAACTGTCGTCGGACATCTGCTCGCTGAAGCAAGGCCAGGTCCGCGCCGCGCTCGCCTGCCACCTCCTGATCGGGGCCGATGGCGCGCTCAAGGAATGGAGATTCACGCGTGCCAAGATTTGTGTTGCCGCAAACATTGCGTATGAGAATGCTCAGGCCGCGATAGACGGTGCCGTGGGTTTGGTTGATGCGCAACTCGTTGAATCAGCGCTCAAACCTTTGTGGGATTGCTGGAAAGCGTTGCTCGCCGCGCGCAATCAGCGGGGGCCGCTTGAACTCGACCTGCCCGAACGCCGCGTCGTGCTCGACGAAAAAGGGCGGATCATGTCGGTCGCGCCGCGCGAGCGGCTCGATGCGCACCGCCTGGTCGAGGATTATATGATCGCCGCCAATGTTGCCACGGCCAAAGCGCTCGAAAAGAAAAAAGCCCCGGTGATGTACCGTATCCACGAAGCGCCGGGGCGCGAGAAATTGGTCGCGCTCAAGGATTATCTCGAGACCTTCGGGGTCGAGTTCGCGCTTGGCCAGGTGATCAAGCCCGCGACCTTCAATCACATCCTCGACCGGGTCGGCGAGCATGATGCGCGCCCCGAGATCATGGAGCAGGTGCTGCGGACCCAAATGCAGGCGCGCTACGGCCCCGAGCCGCTCGGCCATTTCGGGCTCGCGCTGCCGAGCTATGCGCACTTTACCTCGCCGATCCGGCGCTATGCCGACCTGCTCGTCCACCGGGCGCTGGTTACGTCCTACAAGCTTGGCGACGGCGGGCTGCCGGGCTCCGACGCCGAGGATTTCGTGCGCATCGGCGAGGCGATCTCGATCCTCGAGCGCCGCGCGATGGAGGCCGAGCGCGACACCGTCGACCGCTATGTCGCGGCGTTCCTCGCCGACCGCGTCGGGCAGATCCTGCCGTGCCGCATCAGCGGGGTGCAGCCGTTCGGTTTCTTCGCCACGGTCGAAGGGCTGGGCGGCGACGGGCTCGTCCCGGCGGCGATCCTCGGCCAGGAATATTTCCGCTACGACGAAAAGGCGCGCGCGCTGATCGGTGACAATACGGGGACGACCTATCGCCAGGGGCAGAGGATCGATTTGAAGCTGTCCGAAGCCAATCCCGCCTCGGGCGCACTCAAGTTCGAACTTCCCGAAGGCAAATATGGCGGTGCGCCGCGCGACGGGGCGCGCCGCGATCGGGTGCGCGGCGGACAGTCGAAGGCCGGCCCGCCCAAGCGCGGCCGCCCCGCCAACATTCGTCACCAGGCACGCAAACGCTAGGGAACTTGGGGCGCGCTCGCGGCTTCAAGGGTCATGGAAAAACACAAGATCGCAATTATCGTCGGCTCGCACCGCAAGGAATCGGTCAACCGCAAGGTCGCCCAGGCGATGCGCACTATCGCCGGCGACCGGCTCGATTGTTCGATCGTCGAGATCGGCAATCTTGCGTTGTTCAACCAGGACATCGAGGCCGACCCGCCGGCCGAATGGACCCGGTTCAAGCAGGCGATTGCCGCCGCCGACGGGATCCTGTTCGTCACCCCCGAATATAATCGCTCGATCCCGGGCGCGCTCAAGAACGCGATCGACGTCGGCTCGCGGCCCTATGGGCAAAGCGCGTGGGAGCGCAAACCGGCAGCGATTGTTACCGCCTCACCGGGCGGAATTGGCGGGTTCGGCGCCAACCACCAGTTGCGCCAAGCATGTGTGTTCCTCGATATGCCGGTGATGCAGCAGCCCGAGGCCTATCTCGGCCATGTCACTGACAAGTCGTTCGGCGAAGATGGGTCGCTGACCGATCCCGGGCTGGCTAAGCTGGTTGGCTCCATCGCCAAGGCGTTTGCCGACTGGGTCGGGTTGATCAAATCAGGGCGCGCCGCGCTCGCCCGCGACAGCGCGCATATCGGCTAGGTGACGCGGCTCCGCTTGCGGAACCGGGGCTGGTCGTAGGCGCGGCCGGCGAGCAGTTCAGCAATCGCATCGACCGTGCGCCACACGTCGGCGAACCCGTTGTAGAGCGGCGCGAAGCCAAAGCGCATGAGGTCGGGCTCACGATAATCACCGACGATCCCGCGCTCGATCAGCGCCTGCATCAGCGGGTAAGCGTCGGGAAAAGCGAACGCCAAATGGCTCCCGCGCTGGTCGCGGGGGCATGCCAGCCGCCGGCCCAGGCCGCCCGTGTGCGCCAAAGCCGATCACAGGGTGGGCCAAGCCGCGCGCGT
>JAJAYY010000118.1 GCA_026785965.1 Sphingomonas bacterium | reverse complement strand
GCGGCGGATCGACCCGCAGCGCGCCGGTCTCGCCATCGACCGGCACGTTCATGAAGCAATTGAAGGCGGTCGGGATCATGTCCTCGGTCACCCCGTGCGGCGCGAGCGCGGCGGCGAGATTGCCAAAGCAGCCGCGGTGCGGATCGGTCTCGCCATAGAGGATCCGGAACGTGTCTTTCGAGCAAGGCGTGAGCAGGAAATCGTGCCGACCGACATCGTCGGCGATGATCTCGAGCATGATGTTCGAACGGTTCGAGTAAAGCGGATCGCCCGTGGTGAGGTAGATTTTGCTCGCATAATCGAGCGTCCGCCCCGACGAGATCGCCTCCCCGATGTCGGCGCGGTTGAAGGCGAGCAGATCGGCCACTTGCTCGCCCTGCGGGTCGATCACGCTCAGCCGCTGGCCGCGATCAATCGTGAAGGCGACCCCTGAACGCGGCGCAATCTCATGCAACATCGCGATTTCCCCGGCCCGGGAACGGGCAGCGCCAACCATCCTCGACCGCCCGCCCGCTATACTGGCGCGCCGCCGATATGCTGCCATGCGGCGCGAGCATCGGGTTAAGCGAACCCGCCACCGCGAGGTCGCGGTCGAGGATCGTGGCTCGCAATTTGTCATAGCGCCCCGCGAGCCGCAGCGTCTCGAACTGGTCGTGCAGGTTGAACACCATCGCCGGCGCCTCGAACCGCCGCGCCGGGCGGCTCGCGCGCGGGTGAAGCCCGACCACGAAAAACGCCTCGCCGCCAAAGCTCATCGCGAAATGCGGATCGTCGGGGTCATGCGCGACACGCGGGTCGGGGGCTTGGCCGAGCCACTGATCCTTGTCGGTCAGCGATTGCAGCCGCTGCCACAGATGCTGCTCGTAGCGATGCTCGTCCTTCGGCGCGCCGGTTTCGAACAGCACCACCAGCGACTGGAACAGCGCCGGATCGACGCGATAGCCGCGCGCCAGGTCGAGCAGCGCGGGCAGGATCCGCAAATCGTCCCACGCCGAGCGGAAATCGCGCGCCACCACGAACCGCATGCCATCGCGATTGAGCGCGGCCTTGGCCCCGACGCACGGGAATGCGCGGTGGCCGACAAATTCGCCAAAGCGGAGCGCGAGCGGGTGAGACCGGTCGTCGGGGACGGGATACATCGCTGCCAAACGGCGCAGACGGAGATTGGTTGCGCGATGAAACTTTGCCCCTCGCCTCCCGCTGCGACCCTCGCTAGGACGCTGCCATGACCATCTTAGTGACCGGGGCCGCGGGTTTTATCGGATTTAACGTCTCGCGCGCGCTCCTAGCCCGCCGCGAGGAGGTGGTCGGGATCGACAACCTCAACGATTATTATGATCCGGCGCTCAAGCAGGCGCGGGTTGCCGCGCTGCAAGCGGCGCACGGCAACGGCTTCAGCTTCGAACGGGTCGATTTCGGCGATCAGCAGGCGCTCGAACAATTTGGCGCCACGCATCGTTTCGACCGCATTGTCCATTTGGGGGCGCAGGCCGGGGTGCGTTATTCCTTGGTCAACCCGCAGGCCTATGTCCGCTCAAACCTGCTCGGCCAGGTCAATATGCTCGAACTGGCGCGGCGTCAGGAAGTTGCGCACCTCGTCTATGCCAGCTCGTCGTCGGTCTACGGCGGCAATCAGACGCTTCCGTTCCGGGTCGAGGATCGGGTCGACAATCCGGTGTCGCTTTATGCCGCGACCAAGAAGGCCGACGAATTGATGGGCGAAAGCTACGCCCATCTGTTCCGCCTGCCGATGACTGGCTTGCGATTCTTCACCGTCTATGGCCCGTGGGGCCGCCCCGACATGGCGATGTGGATCTTCGCCAAGGCGTTGTTCGAAGGCAGCCCGCTCAAGGTCAACAACGGCGGCGAGATGCGGCGCGACTTCACCTACATCGACGACATTGTCAGCGGAGTGGTCGCATGCCTCGACGGCGCGCCGGCCGACGATCGAACGGTCAAGGCCGGGGGCAGCCGCTCGCCGCACGCGATTTACAACATCGGCAACCACCGCTCGGAAGAATTGATGCGGATGATCGGCTTGCTCGAACAGGCCACCGGGCGCACCGCTCAGCTCGATTTCCAGCCGATGCAGGCGGGCGACGTCAAGGATACCTATGCCGACATCAGCGCGATCGAGCGCGATCACGGCTTCGCCCCGACCACCAGCATCGACGAAGGCATTCCGCGCTTCATCGACTGGTACAAACATTATCACGCTATCGCCTGAGGGAGAATCCATGAGCGTTCCGGCCATCCTGTCGAAACTGCGCCTGCCGGTGATCGGCGCGCCCTTGTTCATCGTCTCCAGCCCCGATTTGGTGATCGCCCAGTGCAAGGCGGGCGTGGTCGGAAGCTTCCCCGCGCTCAATGCGCGCCCGCAGGCCCAGCTCGACGAGTGGATCCACCAGATCACCGAGGAGCTTGCCGCGCATGACCGCGCGCATCCCGACCGCCAATCGGCGCCGTTCGCGGTCAACCAGATCGTCCACCGTTCGAACGACCGCTTCGAAGCCGACATGATGACCTGCGCCAAGTGGAAGGTGCCGCTGGTCATCACCTCGCTCGGCGCGCGCACCGACGTCAACGATGCGGTGCACGCCTGGGGCGGCGTGGTGATGCACGACATCATCAACAACACGTCCGCGAACAAGCCGATCGAGACGGGCGCCGACGGCCTGATCGCCGTGGCGGCCGGCGCCGGCGGCCATGCCGG
>JAJAYY010000117.1 GCA_026785965.1 Sphingomonas bacterium | reverse complement strand
GGACAAGGTCGAGGCCGGGCAACCGATCGCGGTGGTCGAGGTGATGAAGATGGAAAATATCCTGCGCGCGGTGAAGGCCGGGGTGGTCAAGGTGGTCGCGGCGGGGGTCGGCGAGAGCCTTAGCGTCGACCAGGTGATCGTCGAGTTTGAGTAGCACTTCGCGTTAATCAGATTGGCCGCGAAGACCGGCTTGAAAGCGCCGCAAAGCATCCTGCCCCAGGCGATAATCCTCGGTAAAGAACGGATCAGCGTCCGCTTCATCCATCCTGTAAGTCCATCCACCTAGTTGAGCGGTTCTTTCATAGAAATCCGCGTCAATCATCGCTGCATCGAGCAGGTTCGATTGGTTCGCACTGGAGTTCGCCCGCACTATGATCGTGAGTGCCAAAAGACCGATCAAAAACCACCACCAGTGTGACGTGAAGCTAAGATAGACGGAGTAAAGCAGGCCCAGCAGGGCAACAATGATCCAGAATTTGAACGCTGCCGCAGCCGTGGTCTTTCTCGGCTTCAGCTCAGGCGACCCTGAAATGCTATCTGCGGCAGACTTCGAGATGCCGACGAGCAGTTTGCCGTCGTTTCTCAAGCGAACGACGTCGGCATGGGGGATTCGTACATCATCGCTGGTGAAATCCGTCATTATTCGACCGTCCTGTTCCGTAATTTGCTTCGCCTGAGCTTGCCCGTCACCGTCTTGGGCAATGCTTCCACAATCTCAATCTCGCGCGGGTATTTGTATGGCGCAATACTTGCTTTCACGAAATCCTTGAGTTTTGAAATCAAGGCATCGCTGGGCGGGGAATCGGGCGCCAGGACGACGAACGCCTTCACCTTCTGGCCGCGCTCGTCGCATTGCACGCCGATGACCGCGCATTCGGCGACGGCGGGGTGGGCGAGGAGGGCGTTTTCGACTTCGGGGGCGGCGATGTTGTAGCCCGAGCTGACAATCATGTCGTCGGACCGTGCGACGAACCAAAAATAGCCGTCTTCATCGCGGCGGTAGGTGTCGCCGGTGATATTCCATCCATTTTGGACGTAATCCTTTTGGCGCGGATCATCGAGGTAGCGGCAGCCGGTCGGGCCGCGCACCGCGAGGCGGCCTTCGCCCTCGACCATCGGTTGGTTGGCGAGGTCGAGCACGGTGGCTTGGTAGCCCGGTACTGCCTGTCCGGTGCTTCCGGGGCGAATCGCGTCGCCGCTCGCGCTGATAAAGATGTGCATCATCTCGGTTGCGCCAATTCCGTCGACGATCGCGATCCCGGTGCGCTCGTGCCACGCGTGCCACACCGCTTCGGGCAAATGCTCGCCGGCCGAAAGGCAGGTCGTGAGCGACTTGAGCGCGGCGTCGAGGCCGGGCTGGCTGAGCATCGCCTTGTAAGCGGTCGGCGCGGTCGCGAGGTGGGTGGCCTTGTGCTTCGCAATCGCGTCGAGCATCGCCGGCGGGCTCGGCTGCTCGATCGTCGCGGTCGCGGCACCAAATCGCAGCGGGAACAGCAGGGTTGCGCCGAGCCCGAAGGTGAAGGCGATCGGCGCCGAGGTCATGACGATATCGCCGGGCTTCATCGCGAAGTGCGCTTGGGCAAAGGTGTCGCACGGGGCGAGGAGGTCGCGGTGGAAATGGACGCAGCCCTTGGGGATGCCAGTGGTGCCGCTGGTGAAGGCGATCAGCGCCGGCTCGTCGGCGGCGGTGTCGACCGGGACAAGCGGCGCGAGCCCGACGCAGCGCGACTCGAGCTCGCCCTTTCCGTAGTCGCCGTCATATTTGATCAAATGCTTGACGAACCGCGTCTGGCTCATCGCTTCGCGAAAGTCGCCGATGAAGCGGCTGTCGACGATCGCGTGGCTGATCTCGGCGCGCTCGATCACGGTCGCGATTTCGCTTGGGCGGAGCAAGGGCATGGTCGCGACGACCACGCCACCGGCTTTCAGAACGCCGAGCCACGCGGCGAACAAGGTGTAGCCATTGGGTCCGCGCAGCAGCACGCGATTGCCGGGGATCAGGCCGAGCTGGTCGACCAGCAGGCGAGCGATGCGGCCCGAGAAATTATCGAGGTCGGCATAGGACCAGCTGCCATACTCATTGACCACCGCGACCGCGCCAGGAGTGCCGCGCTTGAGCAATTCGCCCGCGGCGTTGAGGCGGTCGGGATAATCGAGCAGGTCGAAGTTCGGCAGCGCCTCAGCCGCTGGTAGCCGATCGTCGACAAAGCGGTCCTTCATTCGTCGGGCACCACCGCCGTCGCCTCAATCTCGATCAGCGCGGCGCTGTTGACCAGCGCCTTGACCTCGACCAGCGCCATCGCCGGATAATGGCTGCCCATGACCGATTTCCAGACCGGCGCGAGCTCGTCGCGGAGCTGGAGATATTGCGCCCGGTCGGTGATGTAGACCGTCATCCGGACGATATGCTGCGGCCCCGCGCCATCCTCCGCCAGAATCGCTACGATATTCCGCAGGACCTGGCCGAACTGCACTTCGAGGCGGTGCGAGACGATCATTTCGCGCTCGTCCCAGCCGATCACCCCGGCAGTGTAGATCGTGCGGCCGCGCGCGCTGATGCCGTTGGCATAGCCCTTGGGGCGCGGCCAGCCGGAGGGTAAGAGAATGGTCATTAGCGGGGCTCCTTGAGCAGGTCGCGGGCGATGATCTGGCGCTGCACTTCGGACGCGCCTTCGTAGATCCGCAGCGCGCGGATCTCGCGGTACAGGCGTTCGACCATCGCGCCCTTGGTCACGCCGAGGCCACCGTGGAGCTGGACCGCGGCATCGATCACTTGCTGCGCCGCTTCGGTGGCGTGAAGCTTGGCCATTGCTGCGGCGCGGCGGTTGTCGGCCGGCGACGTGTCCTGCTGCCACGCAGCGCGCGCGATGAGCAGCGCCGAGGCGTCGATCGCGGTCGCCATGTCGGCGAGGTTGGCCTGGGTCACGGCATTGTCGGCAAGGGTTGCGGCGCCGAGCTTGCGCGCGGTCGAAAAACGCAGTGCCTCGTCGAGCGCGCGGCGGGCGAAGCCGAGCGCAGCGGCGCCGACGGTGACGCGGAACAGGGTCAGCGTGCGCATCGCGATCGCGAAACCCTCACCGGGCGCGCCGATCAGTTCGCCGCGCACGGCATCGAACTCGAGCCGGGCCAGCGGGTGGGGAGCGATCACTTCAATGCGCTCGGCGACAGTCAGCCCGGGGTCGTCGGCGCGGACGATGAACATCGACAGCCCGCGCGCGCCATCGGCTTCGCCGGTGCGGGCGAGGACGGTGTAGAAATCGGCGATCCCGCCATTCGAGATATAGGTCTTTGCGCCGTCGAGAAGGTAGCCGTCGCGGTCCGGGCGGGCGGTCATCGCAATATGAGCGGCGTCGCTGCCGGTGTCGGGCTCGGTCATGGCGAAGGCGGCGATCGCCAATCCGTTCGCAACCCCGGGCAGCCAGGCGGCCTTCTGCTGGGCTGATCCGGCAAGGCTGATCGCGCCCGATCCGAGGCCCTGCATCGCGAACGCAAAGTCGGCGAGGCCAGAGTGGTAGGCGAGCGTTTCGCGGGCGATGGCGAGGCTGCGGACGTCGGGAATATGTTCAGCGCCGACGGCGATCTCGAGCAGGCCTGCTGCGCCCATCGCGGCGACCATAGCGCGGCATTCGGCGTCGATGTCGTCGCCGTGCGCGGCTTTAAGATGCACCGCGCACCAATGCTCGAATTTGGCCGCGAGGTCGCGGTGGCGCGGTTCGTAAAAGGGCCAGTCGGCGCTCATCAGTCGCCCTTGAATATGGGCGTGCGCTTGTTCGCGAATGCATCATAGGCGCGGCCGAAGTCATTCGTCGCCATGCAGATCGCCTGCGCCTGCGCCTCCATCTCGATCGCCGTGTCGATGCTCACCGCCCATTCGATGTCGAGCTGGCGCTTGGTCATGGCGTGGGCGAAGGCCGGGCCGTGAGCGATGGTGCGACCGAGTTGCTGCGCCTCATGGTCGAGCATCTCGGCATCGACGACGCGCGAATAGAATCCCCACGCGAGACCCTCGTCGGCCGACATCGCGCGCCCCGAGAACAACAGATCGGCGGCGCGGCCGTGGCCGGACACGCGCGGCAGGGTCGCGCCCGCGCCGACGCAAATGCCGTCCAGCGCCGCGACGATCGGCTGTGGGCAACCGCGCATCGCCTTCACCAGATCGCCCGTCATCCGGGTGAAGGCGAGCAGTTCGGGCATCGCCATGGCCGTCAGCGGGCCGATGATCTCATGGACGTCGCCGCCTGAGCTGAAG
>JAJAYY010000116.1 GCA_026785965.1 Sphingomonas bacterium | reverse complement strand
GTGGAGAGCGACCCTCCCTTAGCGCTGGCCCCCGCCCTCGCATTCCGCTAAAAACCCCCTGTATGTTGCCACCCTCGGAGGGGCCATGAAAGCCGCCGTCGTCACCTTCCCCGGATCGAACTGCGACCGCGACCTCGCCGTCGCGATCCGTGAGGTCACCGGCCGCGCCCCGGCGATGGTCTGGCATCGCGACAGCATATTGCCCGCCGGAACCGATTTGATCGCGATCCCAGGCGGCTTTTCCTACGGCGATTACCTCCGCTCGGGTGCGATGGCGGCGCGATCACCGATCATGCGCGCGGTGGCCGAAGCAGCGGGCAAGGGCGTTCCGGTGCTCGGCATATGCAACGGCTTCCAGGTGCTGACCGAAGCGGGGCTGCTGCCCGGCGCGTTGATGCGCAACGCCGGCCTGTCATTCGTGTGCCGCCCGGTCGGGCTCAAGGTCGAGAATAACCAGTCGATCTTCACCAACGCTTACACTGTGGGCGAGGAAATCACCGTCCCGGTCGCGCACCACGACGGCAATTTCCAGGCCGATGCCGCGACGCTCGATCGGATCGAGGGCGAAGGCCGCGTGGCGTTTCGCTACACCGGCGAGGTCAACGGCTCGGCGCGATCGATCGCCGGCATCCTCAATGACGCCGGCAACGTCCTCGGGTTGATGCCGCACCCCGAACGCGCGTTAGAGCAAGCGCACGGCGGGACCGATGGCAGACGGCTGTTCGAAGGCTTGCTCGAGGCGGTCGCCTGACCGCATACCGCCCGACGTTCTTGTTTTCGAGCCTGATTCACGCCATCGGCAAAAGCGCACAATGCTTTCGCCTCAAACGATCAGGCTCGTGCGCGCCCGTAGCTCAGCTGGATAGAGCACGAGACTTCTAATCTTGAGGCCGCTGGTTCGAATCCAGCCGGGCGCACCATTTGGAATGGAGAGACGATGATCCCGCGCGAATTGATCGGCACCGCTGTCGTCCCCGGGGGCAGGGAGGAATTGCGACTGTTCCGGCGCGGGGGCGACCATATGATCGTGCTTGACCGCAACGAATTGATGAACAGCCGGATGAGCGGGTCGGAGGAGGCGCTCGCGGAGATGACCGCCGAGCGGCTCGGCAACCGTCCCGCGCCGCATGTGCTGATCGGCGGCTATGGCATGGGCTTCACACTGCGCGCGGCGCTTGGTGCGCTCGGCGAGGATGCGCAAGTCACGGTGGTCGAACTGGTGCCCGAGATTATCGAGTGGGCCGAAGGGCCGATGGCCGAGCTCACCGCGGGCGGGCTCGACGATCCGCGCACCGAATTGGTGATCGACGATGTCGCCTCGCTGATCGACGAGGCGCTGGGCCGCTATGACGCGATCCTGCTCGACGTCGATAATGGCCCCGACGGGCTGACCCGCGGCGCCAACAACCGGATTTATTCGGCGCGCGGGCTGGCTGCGGCGCGCGGCGCGCTCAAGCCCGGCGGTATCCTCGCGGTGTGGTCGGCGGCGCCCGACGTCAAATTCGCCAAGGCGTTGGCCGATGCCGGCTTCATGGTCGATGAAGTCGCGGTCCGCGCGCGAAGCAACGGCAAGGGCGCGCGCCATCTCATCTGGTTCGCAACCAAGCGCTAAATCAATTTTCCAGGGTTGAAGATCGCGCCGGGGTCGAGCCCGGCCTTAATCGCCTTGAGCGTGGCGACGCGTGCCGGATCGAGCCGGGCAAGTTCGGCGCGCTTCATCTGGCCGATGCCATGTTCGGCGCTGATCGAACCGCCGGCCCCAGTGACCAGATCGTGGACGAGGCGCGACACCGCATCGCCTTCGCGCGCCAACCAATCGGGCGCGGCGCACGTGCCGGCGCGGACGTGAAAGTGGATATTGCCGTCACCGAGGTGGCCGAAGCCCGAAGCGCGCGTTCCGGGGAAGGCCGCTTCGACCGTCTTCGCCGCGCTGGCGAGGAAGCCGGGCATGTCCGCCACCGCAACCGAAATGTCGTGCTGGGTGGCCGGGCCGAAGGCGGCGCGCTCGGCTTCGGACAGGCTATCGCGGATGTGCCAGAAAGCGTCGGCCTGGGCTTCGGAGGCGGCGATGGCAGCATCGGCGATCAGTCCGCATTCGAGCAATGGCGCGAGCACGGCGGCGAGATCGGCCGGAATGTCCGAGTCCGACGTCGCTTCGACCAAGGCGTACCACGGGTAGCGCTGGTCGAGCGGGGCGCGGGTGCCGGGAACATGATCGAGCGCGGCGCCGAACGATTCATCGGGCAGGATTTCGAACCCCTCGATCCGCTCGCTCGACGATTGCAGCGCGCGCAACACCTCAAGCGCCGCCGCCGGGCTGGCGAGACCGAGCCAGGCAACGCTGCGCGAGACGATCGCCGGGACCAGCTTGAGCCGCGCCGCGGTGACGATCCCAAGCGTACCCTCGGCGCCAATCAGCAATTGATCGATGCTGGTGCCGCGATTGTCTTTCTTGAGCCCGGTCAGCCCGCGGTGGATTGAGCCATCGGGGAGCACCGCCTCAATCCCCTCGACCATGGCGCGCATCGGCCCGAAGCGAAGCACCTGGGTGCCGCCGGCGTTGGTCGAGACCAGCCCGCCGATTGTCGCACTGCCGCGCGCGCCCAACGTCAGCGGAAATCGCTGCCCCGTTACAGTGCAGGCATCATGGAGCGTTTCAAGGACGACCCCGGCTTCGGCCACTGCATACCCCGGCTCGATCGAGCGGATGCGATTCATCCGGCGCAGCGACACGATCAACGCCGAGCCATCGGCGGGCGGGGTCGCGCCGCCGACCATCGAGCTGTTGCCGCCTTGGGGGACGAGCGGAACGCCCGCCTCCGCCGCAAGCGCGACGATCATCGCGACCGCATCGACACTGTCAGGCTGGAGCAACGCCGGCGACGCGCCGTGCCAGCGCCCGCGCCAATCGGTCAGCCACGGTGCGATGTCGGCGGGGTCGGTTACGGCGCTACGATCGCCGAAGCGCGCGCGGGCCTGATCGACGATCCGTTGCTGGGCCGGGTTCATGCGACCCCTTTGCCCCAGCCGCCGCCTTGCCGCCAGTCCCGCGCGGGAGCATGACACGCCATGGCTTCACCAATCACTCCGACGATCACGATCGTCGTCGCGCGCGCCATCAACGGCGTGATCGGGCGCGACAATCAACTGCCGTGGCACATTCCGGGCGATTTGAAGCGGTTCAAGTCGCTGACCATGGGCAGCGCGATGATCATGGGCCGCAAGACCTTTGACAGCCTGCCCGGTCTGCTCCCGGGGCGGCGGCATATCGTCATGACGCGCGATATCGACTGGAAGGTCGATGGCGTGGAGGTGGCGCATGATGTCGGAAGCGCGCTCGCCTTGGCGGGAGAGACCCCGGTGTCGGTGATCGGCGGCGCGGCGATCTTCGCGCTATTCGAGCCGCTCGCCGACCGCATCGAGCTGACCGAAGTGCTGGCCGAAGTCGAAGGCGACGTCACCATGCCCGATTTGCGCTCGAGCGAACGGTGGCGCGAAGTTGCGCATGAGGATAATCAGGCAGCGGGTGAAACCCCGGCGTGGCGCACGATCACGCTGGTGCGGCGGTGACCCGAAGAATCCTGATCGCGCTGGTGCTGCTGATCGCCGCCGGACTGGTCTTTGTCGTCAGCGTGCTTCCCGGCCAGTTCGAGGCGAGCACCAACGTCGTCACCGATGAGCCGCTCCCGGCGATCCGCGCCGACACTGCAAAGCTGCACAAGCG
>JAJAYY010000115.1 GCA_026785965.1 Sphingomonas bacterium | reverse complement strand
TGACCGCGCCGACGACCAGCGCCGATGCCAGCATCAGCAACGGATGTTCGTAGGTCCAGTTGAAGATTAGCGGTGCGATCAGCGCGCAAAACAGCCCGCCAAGCGCGCCGCCGACTGACATCGCGAGATAGAAACGGGTCAGATGGACTGGCGCCGGACGGCATTCGAACAGCGCGCTGTGGAACACCACCGACACTGCGAACAGGCTCAGCAGCGTGAAAAAAGCGAAGAACATCGTCAGCGCGTGCGGGATGTCGAACGCCCCGCATGCCGCAATCAGCAAGACGAACGGCGCGCTCCGCGTGAAGAAATGAGCAAGCCGGCGATTTTCGCTGAACGCGACCGAGAAACTGAGCAAATAGAGGCCGAGCGGGATTACCCACAGCAACGGCATGGCGACGATGTCGGTGGTCAAATGCAAGGTCGTCGACAGCATCAGCCCGGACGGAATCGCGGCGAGGAATATCCACCGCCACACGGTTCGTGCAGCGACCGGGGGTGCGTCGTCGGCTACGGGGTAGATGGTCGCCGCAGCAGCGTTCGGAAGGCGCCACGCGCACCACGCCACGAGCAGCACCAGCGCGCCATAAGCGGCGCTCCAGCCCAAGCTTTGCTCGGCCACTGGAACGAATGGCTCGACCAGCAAGGGGTAAGCGATCAGCCCCGAAAAACTGCCGAGGTTCGACGCGGCGTAAAGCGGATACGGATCGCCACCGCCCGAGATCGCGAACCAGCGCTGCATCAGCGGCGCCTGCGCGGCAACGACCAGGAACAACGGACCGATCGACATCAGCAACAGCCACGGCACCCACACGAAGCTGTTGGCGCCGGGCGGCGGGTTGGCGGCAATCAAGCCGATCGGCAGCATCGCCGCAGCGACCGCGAACAAAGCGAGATGGATCAGCGCCTGGCGCCGCGGCGCGAACCGGCCGAGCCAATGGGCGTAAGCGTAGCCGCCAAGCAGCAAGGCCTGGTAGACCAGCATCGCCGAATTCCACACCGCAGGGGCGCCGCCAAGCCGCGGCAACGCCATCCGCGCGATCATCGGCTGGATCAGGAACAGCAGGAACGAACCGGCGCAGATCGTCGCCACGAACCGCCACCGGGTCGCCGCCGAACGCTGATCAACCGCGATTGCCAGTGCCACTTGTGCCATGATCACGCCCCCGCTCCGCTTGTTGCGAAAAGCCGGGTCAGGCGCAATGGACGATTAGCCGCCGATCAACCGCGCCGCATCGGGGGCGTGATAGGTCAGAACGCCGGTCGCCCCGGCGCGCTTGAAGGCGAGCAAGGTTTCGAGGATCAGCGCGTCGCGGTCGCCCGCGCCGGCAGCGGCGGCGGCCTCGATCATCGCATATTCGCCCGACACCGCATAAGCAAAGGTCGGAACGCCAAATTCGCGCTTCACCGCGGCCAGCACGTCGAGATAGGGCAGACCTGGCTTGACCATCACCATGTCGGCGCCCTCGGCCAGATCGAGCGCCACTTCGCGCAGCGCTTCGGCGGCGTTGGCTGGATCCATCTGGTAGGCGCGCTTGTCGCCCTTGAGCAGGCCGCTCGACCCGACCGCGTCGCGGAACGGACCGTAAAAGGCCGAGGCATATTTGGCGGCGTAGGCCATGATCGCGACGTCGCAATAGCCCCCGCTCTCAAGCCCGGCGCGGATCACGCCGACGCGCCCGTCCATCATGTCCGACGGGGCGACGATGTCGGCCCCGGCGGCGGCCTGGACCAACGCCTGGTCGACCAGCATCGCGCTGGTGTCGTCGTTGGCGACGCAGCCATGCTCGTCGAGCAGCCCATCATGGCCGTGCTCGGTATAGGGGTCGAGCGCGACATCGGTCAGCACGCCAATTTCGGGCACCGCGTCCTTGATCGCCCGGATCGCGCGGCAGATCAGATTGTCGGGGTTGAGCGCCTCCGACGCGTCGTCGCTGCGCAAAGCGGCGGGGGTGTTGGGGAATAAAGCGAGGCACGGAATCCCCAGGTCGCGCGCTTCGCGGGCCTTGGCGGCAAGGCGGTCGACCGACCAGCGGCTGACCCCGGGAAGCGAGCCGATCGGCTCGTCGCAGCCCCGCCCTTCGCAGATGAACAAGGGCCAGATCAGGTCGGACGGGTGAAGGCGATGCTCGGCGAGCAGGTCGCGGATCCACGGCGCCGAACGGCCACGGCGCATCCGCAGCGCGGGAAAGGACGGTTGGGACATGCTCCGCGCATAGCGATTTGACGCTAGTCCGCAAAGCGCAGCTATGCGATCAGGCGCGCCGATGAAGCCCCTCCCCAAACAAGCCATCCTGGTCGTCAACGCGATGAGCCGCCGCGGCGCCGACGCATTCGACGAAGTGCGCGACAAATTGGTCGCCGCCGGAATCGAACTAATCGAGGCGCATGCGGTCGACGACCCCGACCAGATGGATCAGACGGTCAAGGACGCGATCGCCAAGGCGCCGATGGTGATCGTTGGCGGCGGCGACGGGTCGCTCTCGACCAATGTCGATTTCTTCATGGGCCAGGACACGGTGTTCGCGGTGATCCCGCTCGGCACCGCCAGCAGCTTCGCCGGGACGCTCGGCATCCCCGGCGACATCGACAGCGCGATCGCTGTGATCGCCGAGGGCATCCGCAAGCGGATCGACCTTGGCTGCATCGACGGCGATTATTTCGTCAACGCGGCGGCGATCGGCCTGTCGCCGATGATCGCCGAGACCGTGCCGCACAAGTTGAAGCGCTATCTCGGGATGGTCGGCTATCTGATCTGGGCGTTGTGGTGCGCGATGCGGTTCCGCCCGTTCCGGATGACCGTCGATCATGGCGACGGCCGCCGCGAGAAAGTGTGGGCGACCGAAGCGCGGATCGCCAATGGCACGCATCATGGCGGGGTCGAAGTGGTCGAGAGCCAGCAAATCGACAGCGGCGAAATCGTCATCCAGGCGGTCACCGGGACGAGCGTGTGGGGTTTGGGCTGGAGCTGGTTCGCGACCTTGTTCAAGCTGCGCGCGCGCCACGGCACGACGCGCGAGTTTCGCGGACGCAAGATGCGCCTCGACACCCGCCCCCACCAGAATATCTCGATCGACGGCGAGATCGCCGCGCGCACTCCGGTGACGGTCAGCGTCGCAAGGGGTGCGATCGAGGT
>JAJAYY010000114.1 GCA_026785965.1 Sphingomonas bacterium | reverse complement strand
TTCCCGCCGCAAAATCGCGATTTCAGCACGGTGCGCTTCTTCCTGCCGCCGGGCTCGACTCGGGCGCAGGCCGAGGCCGTGTCCAAAGAAGCACGGCGCGTGGTCGAAAGCGCACCCGAAGTCCTCCAGGTCGTCGAACGCGTCAACGTCGGCAGCGGCAACCTCAACCTGACGCTCGACCCCGAGCGCACCCGCACGTCGGTCGAAATCGAGCGCAGCCTGGCACCCAAGCTGTCGGCGATCGCCGATGCGCGGGTCAATTTCCAGTCGCAGTCGCAAGGCGGGCCCGAGGGCGGCGGCGGCGGCGGACGCGACATGACGCTCAACCTGGGCGGGGAAGATCCCATCGTCCTGTTCGCCACCGCCAACAAGATCGCCGAAGAAATGGAGGCGCTCGGCACAATCCGCGCCCCGCGCGTGCAGGGCGACCTGGTGCGGCCTGAAATCATCATCCGCCCGCGCCAGGACCTGGCGACCGACCTAGGCGTGACGACGTCGGCCCTGGGGCAGACGATCCGGCTCGCGACGTTGGGCGACATCGACCAGAATAGCGCCAAATTTTCGTTGAACGATCGCCAGGTTCCGATCCGCGTGGCGTTGCCCGAAGCCGCGCGCCGCGACCTCGCCACGCTCGAAAATTTGCCGGTGCCGACCCAGACCGGGGGATCGGTGCCCCTGAAGTCGGTCGCCGAAATCAGCTTTGGCGCGGGTCCGACCACGGTGCAGCGGACCAATCAGGTGCGCCGCATCTCGGTCGGCGCAGACCTTGTCCCGGGCGCGGTGTCGAGCGAGGCGTGGAAGGAAATCCGTCAGCTCCCGACGATGCAGAATCTGCCGCAAGGGGTGGCCGAACTGCAACTCGGCGATTCCAAGTGGCAGGCCGAGTTGATGTTCAATTTCATCGTCGCAGTGATCGCGGGCGTGCTTCTGGTGTTCGCGGTGCTGGTGCTGCTGTACAAGCGCGTGCTGGTCCCGTTCGTGAACATGGGGTCGCTGCTGCTTGCCCCCCTTGGCGCGGCGGTGGCGCTGTTCATCACCGGCGATCCTATCTCTCTGCCGGTCTTCATCGGGCTGCTGATGCTGCTCGGCATCGTCGCCAAGAACAGCATCCTGCTGGTCGATTTCGCGGTCGAGATGATGGACCATGGCATGAACAAGGACGAGGCGATCGAAGAAGCCGGTCACAAACGCGCCCAGCCGATCGTGATGACCACGGTGGCGATGGTCGCGGGGATGATCCCGGTAGCGCTGTCGCTGACGGGTGACGGGTCGTTCCGCGCGCCGATGGCGGTGACCGTGATCGGCGGGCTGATCTTCTCGACCGTACTGACGCTGCTGATCGTGCCGGCCAGCTTCAGCCTGGCGGTGGACCTCGAGACTTGGGTCGGGGCCAAGTTTGGCAAGCTGATCGACAAGGATGCGGCGCATCAGCCACCTGCGGAGCCGGTTCCGGCGGAGTGACTTCGGCGACGCGGCGGCTAAGGTGGCGCGGATGAGCAGCGTCCCCGCCTTGAAGCGCTTCAATCCCGTTCAGCCCGGAGCATCGGGCATGAAGGCCGCCGCGACCGGCCTATTGGTCGTGATGGCGTTAGTATTCCTGGCGACGCGCGCGCTGGAGCCACGCTATCCCTGGCTGGCCTGGGTCAAGGCGTTTGCCGAGGCGGGGATGGTTGGCGGGCTGGCCGACTGGTTTGCAGTCACCGCACTGTTTCGCCATCCGCTCGGCCTGCCGATCCCGCACACCGCGATCATCCCGCGCAACAAGGATCGCATTGGCGAGGCGCTGGCCAATTTCCTTAAGGAAAATTTCCTCATCGCGCCGGTCGTCGCGCGGCGGATGCGCAATATCGACTTGGCTGGCGCGGCGGGCCGCTTCCTCCAGGCGCCGGCGGGCGAGGAAACGCGAATTCGCAAGGGCGCGAGCCGGCTGATCGCCGATTTGTTCGAAAGCCTCGATGATGAGCGGCTCGGCGGGCTGGTCAAGGGCGCAATCTCGAACCGCCTGCGCAACGCCGAAGTCGCGCCATTGATCGGACACGCGCTGGCTTCAGCGATCAATGAAGATCGCCATGTGCCGATGCTCGAGGCCGCGATCCGCTGGCTGGCGCGCGCGGCGGAGGCCAATGAAGGATTGATCCGCGAGATGGTCAAGAAGCGGACCAACTGGGTGCTCAAGCTGGCCGGGATCGACGCCCGCCTGTCGGACTCGATCCTCGATGGCTTGAAAAAACTGACTGTCGACATGCAGCAAGACCCGGCGCACCCGGTGCGGATCAAGATCGAGCAGGCGCTCGCCGACCTTGCCAATGATTTGCAGACCAGGCCCGAAACCCAGGCCAAGGTCGAGGAATTGAAGATGCAATTGCTCGACAATCGCTCGGTCGGGCTGTGGCTCGATACGCTGTGGCAGAAGGGCCGCGAGGCGATCATCCGCGCCGCGCGCAATCCCGATGCGGCGATGGCCGGCAAGCTTGGCGAATTGCTCAAATCGACCGGCCAGAGCCTTGAAAACGACCCCCAGATGAAGCGCGCGATCAACCAGTTTGCGCGCCGTGCAGTGGCGGGAATGGCGGCGAGCTATGGCTCCTCGATCGTCAAGCTGGTCAGCGATACGGTGCGCGGCTGGGACGCGCAGACGATCACCGACCGCCTCGAATCCGCAGTCGGGCGCGATCTGCAATATATCCGCATCAACGGCACGCTGGTCGGCGGATTGGTCGGGCTGGCGCTGCACGCGCTCGACGCGCTTTGATCGACCGGCTGAGCGTGATCGTCGGCGGCGCGGCGGTCCTAGTCGCAAGCTGTGCCACGATCCCCGGGATCACAGGAGAGATTTCAATGTATGGATTGATCGGCAAGATGACCGCGCAGGCAGGGCAGCGGTTGGCGCTTGCGACGATCCTGATTGACGGGGGCGCGGGGATGCCCGGCTGCCTCAGCTACATCGTCGCCGAGGATCCGGTCGACGCCAACGCTCTGTGGATCACTGAAGTGTGGATCGACCAGGCGCATCACAAAGCGTCGCTTTCGCTGCCGTCGGTGCAGGAGGCGATCCGCAAGGGTCGCCCACTGAT
>JAJAYY010000113.1 GCA_026785965.1 Sphingomonas bacterium | reverse complement strand
GTGGTGGAGGCGCGACAATTGCTCTCGCCCGCCGACCGCGGTCCCGTGATCGGGGCCAATGAACAATAGACGCGTCACGCCGCGGCTCTTAACTGCGCGCGGGCGGCCTTGTCACGCGGCTTGGCCGGTCTTGCCTCCAGCGTCGTTCGTATTGCTGCGGCAGGGAGCGGCATTGCGCCTCGCGGGCTTAAGCGGTTGCGCCGCGACCGGGTTCGGCTATGCGCAGCGCGAGGCGAGGTTTGCGCAGGATTTTAATATGGTTGACCACCCCAGGATCGTCGTCGTTGGCCTTGGCTATGTCGGGCTGCCGCTGGCGGTCGCGCTCGCCGAGCATCATGAGGTCATCGGATTCGACATCGATCGCGGGCGCGTCGGCGAGCTTGAGGCGGCACACGACCGCACCGGCGAAGTCGAGCCCGAACGGCTCAAGTCGACGAGCCTGTCGCTGACCTTCGATCCCGCGGCCTGCGCCGGCGCCGACCTCTACATCGTCACTGTGCCGACCCCGATCGACCGCGCCAACCAGCCCGACCTTGGCGCCTTGCTCGCCGCGTCGCGTGCGATCGGCGGGTGGATCGATCCCGCGCGGCGCCCGACCGTGGTGTTCGAAAGCACTGTCTATCCGGGGGTCACCGAAGACATTTGCGGGCCCGAGATCGAACGCGCCGGAGGGCTGCAGCGCGGCCGCGACTTTCGCCTCGGCTATTCGCCCGAGCGGATCAACCCGGGCGACCGCACCCACCGCGTCGAGGACATCGTCAAGGTGATCGCGGGGGAGGATGCCGACGTGCTCGAGCAGCTCGCCGGCGTCTATGGCGCGATGACCAAAGGCGGGGTGTTCCGCGCCGCGTCGATCAAGGCCGCCGAGGCCGCCAAGGTGATCGAAAACGCCCAGCGCGACATCAACATCGCGTTCATGAACGAAGTCGCGCAAATCTTCGACACGATGGGACTGGCCACCGCCGACGTGCTCGCGGCGGCGCGCACCAAATGGAATTTCCTGCCGTTCGAGCCGGGGCTGGTCGGGGGCCACTGCATCGGCGTCGACCCTTATTACCTCAGTCACCTGGCCCAATCGCTCGGGCTCCACCCCAAGGTCGTGCTGTCGGGGCGCGACACCAATGACGCGATGGGCGGGTGGATCGCCGAGCGGCTTCACCGCCAGCGCGGGGGGCGTGCCGGCCGGGCGCTGGTGATGGGGCTGACGTTCAAGGAGAACGTCCCCGATTTGCGCAACAGCCGGACGGTCGATCTGATCGAGCGGCTGGTCGAGCTTGGGCATCAGGTCGAGGTCCACGATCCGATGGCCGACCGCGATGAGGCCGAGCGCGAATATGGATTGAAGCTGATCGAACTGAACGGCGATCGCTACGACCTGGTGGTCGCCGCGGTGGCGCATGGCGCATATCGAGATATGGCCGATGAGCGCCTGATCGAACTGGTCGCGCCGGGCGGGACGCTGGCCGATTTGAAGGGCATCTGGCGCGATCGGACGTTCGAAGGCGCGATCGATCGCTGGTCGCTTTAAACCTGGCGGCTCACGGAACCGGCGACCCCATCACATTGCCCGCCGGGAAATAACGGCAGACCAAAAAATCGGCTTGCGCGCCGCGGCTGAGCGAACAGCCGACGCGCTGCGTGCCGGGCCAGATCATCTGCGTATAATGACCGACATGCGCCCAGTTTCCGGTCGTGCTGACATCAGGAAAGCGGGCTGGGCGGAACATTGTCCGCTCCGACGCCCAGGCACCGACCATGTTTGCCGGGCTGAAATAATCGCGCGTCCCCATCCACAGATTTTCGCCCTGGCCAGGACGCGTCGGCGCGGCCGAGTGGCGCATTTGGCCGAGGCGGGCAAGTTCGTGCGCATAAGTCTGCGCTTCCTGCGCGAGCTTATCATCCCACACCAGATCGGGCACGTCCGCGGCGCGGCGCTCGGCATTGTGGAGCGCGAGCACGTCGGCGGCAATCGGGGGGCTGCCCGCGAACAAGGTGCGCGACACCAGCACGGGCGGCAGCCGCGACGGCGCTGGCGCGGCGCCGAGCGGAGCCGCGGCAAGGACCGCCATCAGCATCGCCGAATATGGTTTGCGGAACATCGTCAAGCGCCCCCCGGCGCATCGCGGTTTGTCGATCATGCGTCGAAGATGCCACGATCAGGCTTAACGAAATGCCAATTCAGGAGCGTTCGTTCGCCTCATCGGATACGATCCGGCCGTCCTCAAGGCGAAGTATCCGGTCGCAACTCTTTATGGTCGAAGCGCGATGCGCGACGATGATGATCGTGCAGCCGGTCGCCTGAAGCTGGCCAAGGGCGTCCAGCACCGCCTCCTCGGTCGCGTCATCGAGCGCGCTGGTCGCCTCGTCGAGCACCAGCACCGGGGCCTGCTTGTAGATCGCGCGTGCCAGCCCGAGACGCTGGCGTTGACCGCCCGACAGGCGCACGCCGCGCTCGCCGATGCGCGTGTCATAGCCGTCGGGCAGACCGGCGATGAAGGCGTCGATCTGGGCAATCGACGCGGCGCGGCGGAGGCGCTCGGGATTGTCCGCGCCGGCCGCGCTGGCGAAGGCGATGTTGCGAGCGATGCTCGCGTCGGCAAGGAAGATCGATTGCGGGACGTGGGCGATCTTGCGCTGCCAGGCGCGCGCGCTGTGAGGAGTGAGCGCGGCCCCGTCAATGCTGATGGTGCCGGTCTGGGGTGGCATCAGCCCCATCAGCAGGTCGGTCAGCGTGGTCTTGCCGGCGCCGGTGCGCCCGACGATCGCGATCCTTGCGCCGTGGGGGATGACGAGGTCGATGGCGGACAACGCCGGCACGGCGCGGGTCGGGAAGCTGAACCCGACCTGCGCAAACCGGATCTCGCTTCGAAACTCGATCGCCTGACCGGTCGCGGAATCATCGACCGGCAGCCCGAGCAGGTCGAACAATTGGCCGACGATCGAGCGGCTCGATGCGAGTGCAGCCCAGCCCTGATAGAGTTGCTGGACCAAGGGGAGCATGCGTTGCGCGCCAAGCGCGAGCGCGCCGAGCACCGGCAGCGCCGCGGTGACACTGCCCGAACCACTTGCGAGCCGGATTGCGAGGAGCGTGAACACGATCAGACCGACCGCCTCGACCAGATAGCGCGGGGCGACCGCGAGGAACGAGCTTTCGGTGCGCGCCGAAGTCATGCGC
>JAJAYY010000112.1 GCA_026785965.1 Sphingomonas bacterium | reverse complement strand
CCATGAAGGCGAGGCGTTCGAACAGCATCACGTCCTGCTCATTCTTCAACAGCGCGCCATGGAGCGGCGGGATCGCCTTGGTCGGGTCGCGGCTCTGCAACACCTCAAGCGGCATGTCCTCGTGGAGAATCAGCTTGAGCCAGTCGAGCAATTCACTGGTCGAGGGTTTCTTCTTGATCCCCGGCACCTCGCGCACTTCGTAAAACAGATCGAGCGCGCGGCTGACCAGCAATTTCTGGATCCCCGGAAAGTGAACCTCGACCATCTGGGTCATGGTAGTGCGGTCGGGGAAGCGGATGTAGTGGAAGAAGCAGCGGCGCAGGAACGCGTCGGGAAGCTCTTTTTCATTGTTCGAGGTGATCACCACCACCGGGCGCTCGGCAGCGCGGACGGTCTCGCCGGTCTCGTAGACGTGGAACTCCATCCGATCGAGCTCTTGCAGCAGATCGTTGGGAAATTCGATGTCGGCCTTGTCGATCTCGTCGATCAGCAGCACCGGCAGCACCGGCGAAGTGAACGCCTCCCACAATTTGCCGTGGCGGATGTAATTGGAGATGTCGTGGACGCGCGGATCGCCGAGCTGGCCATCGCGCAGCCGCGCCACCGCATCATATTCGTAGAGGCCCTGGTGCGCGCGAGTGGTCGATTTGACGTGCCACTCGATCAGCGGCGCGCCGAGCGCTCCGGCAATCTCATGCGCGAGCACGGTCTTGCCCGTCCCCGGCTCGCCCTTGACCAGCAGCGGGCGGCGTAAGCGAACCGCGGCATTGACCGCGACCTTGAGGTCGTCGGTCGCGACATAATCGGGGGTTCCTTCGAAGCGCATCGGGCTGCCGTAGAGCGGACCGGCCCTCCCCTCAATCCCCTCCCCGAACGGGAGGGGAGGATTAGCAGTCGCTGCGCGCGCTGGCCCTTGCTTCGAGCAGGTCGAACAGGCCGCGGTTCTGGAGCAGCAATTGCTCGGCGCCAAAGCCCAAGGCGCGTTCGGCGGCGGGGCCATCGACCGCGACCTCAATCACCCGCGACACCGCCGCGCCGTCGGGCAGATTGGAGGGCGGAACTTCGACTCCCATCCGCAGCGCAGCGCGATCGAGCACTTTGCGCACCGCTGCCCAATCGCCGACCAATGCGGTGGTCGCGCCAAGCGCGCAGCCGCGCCGTTCAGACACGGCCAGGGTTTCGATCGCATGGCGCTGACTCGACAATATGCTCTCGGTCTCGGCCGAACCCGGGGTCGAGGGCAACGGCCCGACCGCCGACGTCAGCCGCACCAGATATAGACGCTCGCGTTCGAACCCGTCCGACGCATCGCGCAGCCAATCGCGCACCGGCCCGGCAGGCGCATGGTGAAGCGCAAGCTCGACCAGCCCGGGGTGGCGGCCATAAAGCGAACAGAGCAAATGGACCGCGTCGGCGAGGTCGCGTGCGGCCTCGGGCCCGGTGGCGGAAGCGAGCGCGGCGACGTGGCGATGGTCGGCCGAGCCGTGGTCAACGACCCGCGCGCGCTGCGCGTCGGCAGCGCTGCGCGCATTGCGATCGACTGCCTGGTTGCTCGCCATTCTCACTCACTCCTCACTGCTGTCCGGATACGTTCCAGTCAGACTGTGTAAGACGGCTAATAACCCAAGGGCGTAAAGACGGAGTTTAGGACCAATTCACCTTTTGGTGAGGCAAGTTAAGAAGTGGCTCGAAACGGGACGATTGGGAGGGCGTGGGGCCGATTACGCCGCAAGTCGGAGCGCTTCGCTGTCATTCCCAGCTGCGGTTGCTGTCGCCGCAGCGGGGACGATCTCGTTCGGGGCGAGCCAGCGCGAGGCCGCGACCAGCACGCCGAGCACGCAATAAATCGCGATCACGACGAGCGGCGCGAAGTAGAAAGAAGCGCCGAGGGCGAGGCGGAGGAGATTGGGATGAAAGCCAAAATCGTCGCCGAGCCCCTGGCACACGCCGAACATGGTGTCGTGGCGGTTGAACAAATTGGCTTGCGGCATGATGGGCTCCCTGGCGTTGGTGACTGCGATTACAGTGATATCAGCAAAAGTCGTGCCAGTTGAGGAAATGACGCCGGATCAGTCGGTTAGGCTTTCGGGCTAATCGGGGATTGGGCGGCGGCGCGCCGAGAGTTGGCAGGATTGCCCAATTGCTGATGCTCGGGCGCCTAGCGGGTGTACTCGATCCGGATCCGCACCCACTCGCCGACCTGCACCTTGCCGCCGACGCGCGGCGGTCTGACCAGGAATTGCCACGCCGCTTGGCGCACCGCGCGGGCGAGGTGGGAGCCGGGGGGGACGCTGCCGAGCTCGACGCAATCGTCGACGTGGAAGCGATCGATCGTGCGGCATGCGACCAGCCCCCAGCCGCCGCCTTCGGGCATGGTCGCCGGCAAATAAGCGGCGAGCTCGCGGTTGGTCGGCTCGCGCACCCATTCGGCGGCGTAAAGCGGCTCGCCATTGGGGCCGGTGCCGACGCGCTCGCTGTCGCCGGGGCTGCTCGCGCCGCTGCTGCCCTGAGCGAGCTCGGCGGCGTAGCCGGGGGCGTTCGAGCCGAGCTTGGCGATGTCCGACGCGGCGTAAACTTCCTTGGTCACGACCAGCAGCGGCGATGGGCGGTCGGGCAAGGCGATTGCCGGCTTGGGCACCGACGGGACCGGGCGCGGACGCTTCGCTGCCGCCGCCGCGGGCTTTTGCGGGGTCCGCTCGGGGGCCTGGCTGGCGTCGGGGGCGACGTCGAACATGCTGAGGTTGCCGCCCTTAAACTCGGGCTTGGGATCGGGACCCTAATTGAGCGTGAAGAACGCGAGCAAGAGGAGCAGCTCGATTGCGATGGCGAGCGCGAGCGACAGCGCACGCCGCGGCCGGGAAGATCGGTGCTGAGCGGGTCGGTACGAGGAACGCATGTCGCCGCGGCCCTAGGCGAGGGCGCGCGGAGGGGCAATCACCGCTCGACCAGGCGGGGCAGTGGATCGACGATATTGCGCGGCGGGGCGGGTCTTAGGGGCGCGGCTAAGCGTCTCACTTTGACAATGACGCGTCATTCAGTCATACTAACGGTATGAAAGTAGCAGTCTCCATCCCCGACGACATCTTTGCCGATGCCGAAATCCTCACCCGCCAGCTCGGGACATCGCGCAGCGACGT
>JAJAYY010000111.1 GCA_026785965.1 Sphingomonas bacterium | reverse complement strand
GCGAGACCCACGGCAAGCTCCAGTGGACCTTCGGCGGGCCCACGCGCGGGCTGTCGCCATGGGCCGCAGTGACCTGTCGCGACCTGTTGTCGGCGGGCGATGTCGAGATGATCGCGGCTTATTTCGCGCCCACCTGGGCGATGCTGCGGCGCATTGCACGGGTTGCCGACAGCGGCCGGGCGCGGATCATCACCGCCGCCAAGTCCGATAATAATGCCACCATCTCAGCCGCGCGGCACACCTATAATCGCCTGCTGCGGCGCGGGGTCGAGGTGTATGAATATGCCCCGGCCAAACTCCATTCGAAGCTCGTCATCCTCGACGACATCGTCCACATCGGCTCGTCGAACTTCGACATCCGCAGCCTCTATTTAAACCTGGAGATGATGCTGCGGGTCGATGATCCGGCGTTCGCGACGATGATGCGCGCTTATTTCGAGCAGGAATGTGCCAACTCGACCCCGATCACGCCCGCGTTGCACAAGCAGCGCTCCAGCCTGTTCAACCGCATCCGCTGGGCGGCAAGCTTCTATCTCGTCACCAGCGCCGACTACAGCGTGACGCGGCGGCTCAATTTGGGGGTTTGAAGTCGGCCGGTGTTGCTTAACGCAATCGGGGTTTAGTTGGTGTTCCCGCGCTCCCGATAGGCCCAGAACAAGGTTGCGGGCGGCACGTTGCGCCATTCGAAGCCGCGTTCGAGGCGCTCGAAGAATGGGGCGATGAAGTCGCGCACCTTGGGGCTGAACTGATACACCAGGAACGCCCCGTCATTGCGGATGACCTTGGCGGTGGCGCTGCCGATGGCTTCGCCGACGCCCGGCGGCAGGGTCGAAAAGGGCAGCCCGGAAAGGACATAATCGGCATGATCGAAGCCATGCGCGGCGACGATAGTTTCGACGTCCGCAGCCGATCCGGTGACCGCGATCAGGCGCGGATCGTCAATGTCGGCGCGCAGATAATCGATGAAGTCGGAATTGGTATCGATCGCGATCAATCGCGCGTCGGGGCCGAGTCGGTCGAGGATCGGGCGCGTGAAGGTGCCGACGCCGGGTCCATATTCGACGAACAAATGGGTCGCATCCCAATCGACCGGGTCGAGCATCTTGTCGATCAATGTGCGGCTCGACGGGATGATCGATCCGACCATCACCGGATGCTTGATGAAGCCGCGCAGGAATTGCCAGCGCGGGTGCGCCGGGCGGCCCGAGCGGCGGCGCTGGGCCTTGAGGTGGCTGGCTCTGGTGGCGTTCAAAATCGGCTCCGGGGAAAAGTCGTGGGGGGTGCGTTCGCAAATGGCGCGCCGCTTGGCAAGGCGTCCCGGCGGCTATCGCGCACGGCTCGGCGAGGTTAAGGCGCCGACATGGCTGCCCGATCTCCTCGTGCGCGCGTCGCCGGAAGCGCGCTGACCACGCCGCATTTCCTGCTCCTGTTCGCGGCGATGCTGGTCGCGGCGGCGGGCAATACCGCGCTCCAGTCGGTGATGCCGGCGATCGGCCGCGAGATCGGAATCGCCGACCTGTGGGTCGCCATCGCCTACACCTCGTCGGCGATCTTGTGGGTGATGCTTGCACCGTATTGGGCGCGGATGAGTGACCGGCGCGGGCGAAAAGCGCTGACCCTGCTCGGAGTCGGCGGGTTCATCGTCTCGATGATCCTGTGCGGGATCGTGCTAATCTACGGGCTCGCGGGAGTAATTTCTGGCACGCTGACCTTCGTCCTGTTCGGGATGGCGCGCGCGATTTACGGCTCGCTCGGCTGTGCTACGCCGAGCGCGACGCAGGCCTATCTGGCGTCCAAGACGCGGCGCTCGGCGCGGGTCGCGGCGCTGTCCTCGCTGTCGTCGAGCTTTGGCCTCGGGACGATCGTCGGGCCGGCGCTGGCGCCGCTATTCGTGCTGCCGTTCATCGGGCTGCCCGGACCATTGTTCGCGTTCGCCGCGATCGCGGTGGTGGTGTTCGTCGCGATCCTGCTGTGGCTGCCCGACGACAAGCAGCCGCGCCACGGCCACCGCCGCGGGCATGGTGCGGCGATGAGCTATCCCTCGCTCGCGTCGCCGCCGACCGGGGCGAGCGTGGTCGCCTCGACCGCGCCACGCGGCACCGCCAAGCTCAAATGGAGCGATCCGCGGATCCGCCACTGGATCGTCGCCGGGGTGGTGTCGGGGCACGCCCAGGCGGCGGTTCTGACCTGCCTTGGCTTCTTCGTCATCGACCGGCTCGGGTTAGAACCGCGCGGATCGGAACAATCAATCTCGATCGTGATGATGGCCGGCGCAGCGGCGACGCTGGCCGCGCAATGGGGGCTCATTCCCAAGCTCCGCATGGCCCCGCGCGCGTTGATCCTGTGGGGGGCGTCGATCGCCGCTGCGGGGACTCTGGTGACAATGGTCGCGGGCGACTTGTACGGCCTGGTGCTCGGGTTCGGGATCGCCAGCCTTGGCTTCGGCTTCACCCGCCCCGGCTTCACCGGCGGCGCCAGCCTCGCCGTCCCGCTCGCCGAGCAAGGCGGAGTCGCGGGGGTGATCACGGCGGCCAACGGGATCAGCTTCGTTGCCGCGCCGACCATCGGAATGGCGCTCTATGCGATCGATCCGCACTGGCCGTTCGCGGTGTCGGCGGCGTTGCTCTTAGGGTTGGTAGCGTGGGGGCGGCTCCGCTTGGTCGCCGCCCCGCACGCTTAGGGTTCGCTTGGCTTCGGAGCAGGGGGCGCGGCTGGCGCAGGCGCGGCTTTCGCCGGCGAGCGCGGCTGGAGCATACCCGGCGTGACGAAGCCGATTCCGCCGATCGGTCGCACCGCGTCGGACTTGAGGGTGTCCTGGATGCGCTCGTAATCGGTGAGCATCTCGTCGGTCACCGAGGCGCGAGTCTCGGTCAAGGCGGCCTCGAAATCTTTCATCGTCACTTCGGCGCTGTCGAGCCCGCGGCGCAGCGCCGTGAGGCCAGCGCGGCGGACCAGGTCCTCGAGATCGGCACCGGTGAAGCGCTCGGCGCGCCGCGCGAGCGATTCGAGGTCGACATCCTTGGCGAGCGGCATCGCGCTGGTATGAATAGCGAGGATGCGCCGCCGTCCGGCGGTGTCGGGCACCCCGACATAGATCAGCTCGTCGAACCGTCCAGGACGGAGCAGCGCCGGGTCGATCAGATTGGGCCGGTTGGTGGCGCCGATCAGCACGACATTGTTGAGTTCTTCAAGTCCATCCATCTCGGCGAGGATGGTGTTGACGACGCGTTCGGTGACTTGTGGCTCGCCCATCCCGCCGCCGCGCGCCGGGACCAGGCTGTCAAGCTCATCGATAAAGATCACGGTCGGCGCAACTTGACGCGCGCGGGCGAACAGGCGGGCGATCTGCTGTTCGCTCTCGCCATACCATTTCGACAGCAGGTCGCTCGATTTGGTGGCGATGAAATTGGCCTGGCTCTCGCGCGCACAGGCCTTGGCGAGCATCGTCTTGCCGGTCCCGGGCGGGCCGTAAAGCAGGAAGCCCTTGGCCGGGCGAATGCCAAGTCGGCGAAACGCTTCGGGATGCTTGAGCGGCAGCTCGACGCCTTCGCGCAGCCGGTCGCGCGCTGCGTCGAGCCCGCCGACATCGTCCCACGTCACATCGGGGACCTGGACCATCACTTCGCGCATTGCCGACGGCTGGACACGTTTCAGCGCATTCTCAAAATCGGCGGTGTCGACCGACAGGGCATCGAGGATCTCGGTCGGGATTGATTGCTTGGCGAGGTCGATCTTGGGCATGATCCGCCGCACCGACTCAAGCGCGGCTTCGCGGGTCAAGGCGGCAAGGTCGGCGCCGACAAACCCATAGGTCCGCTTGGCAAGGTCATCGAGATCGACTCCCTCGGCGAGCGGCATGCCGCGGGTGTGGATGCCAAGGATTTCGCGCCGTCCATTCTGGTCGGGGACGCCGACGACGATCTCGCGATCGAAGCGGCCCGGGCGGCGCAGCGCTTCGTCGAGCGCCTCGGGGCGATTGGTGGCGGCGATGACGACCAGATTCTGGCGCGGTTCGATGCCGTCCATCAGGGTCAGCAATTGCGCGACGAGGCGCTTTTCGGCTTCGCCCGAGACCTGGCTTCGTTTGGGCGCGATCGAATCAATCTCGTCGATGAAAATGATCGAGGGTACCGCGGCTGCGGCCTGTTCGAACAGGTCGCGCAGCTTCTTCTCGCTCTCGCCATAAGCCGAGCCCATCACCTCGGGGCCGGCGATATGGAAGAATTGCGCCTCGCTCTCATTGGCGACTGCGCGCGCGAGGCGAGTCTTGCCGGTCCCGGGCGGGCCGTGGAGCAGCACCCCCTTGGGCGGATCGACGCCGAGGCGCTGGAACAATTCGGGGTGGCGCAACGGCAGCTCGACCATCTCGCGCAAGGCGTCAATCGTGTCCTTCATCCCGCCAAGATCGTCATAGGTAACGTCGGCGCGGCGCTCGCCGACCTGCTCCTTATATTCAGGGAGCAGCTCAACCACCGTCTTGGCATTGATGTGGACAATTCCGCGCGGAGTCGCCGACATCACCATCAGCCGTACTTCCTGAAGTGCGAAGGCGGGGGCATTCAACAATTGCCGGATATGATCGGGCATGTCGGCATTGACGCGTTGGTGCCCGGCGGTGGCGATCGTATCGCCCTCGGTGAACGGGCGGCCTTCGAAACTGCGCTTGAGCGCTTCGGCCGAACCCTGGAGGCGGACATTATTCTGCGCCGGTGCGAACACCACCTTCGTGGCGGGCTTCGACGCCGCTTTCTTGACTTCGACGAAGTCGCCCGATCCGACGCCGGCATTGGCGCGCTGGAGCCCATCAAGGCGGATGATGTCGAGCCCTTCGTCATCGCCATACGGGCGGATCGCGCGCGCCGCGGTCGAGCGCTTGCCGACGATTTCGATCACATCGCCCTCGGCCAGCCCCATCTCGGTCATCAGCTTGACCGGCAGCCGGGCGACGCCGCGCCCGCTATCGGCGGGGGGGAGATTGGCGACCTGCACGCGGCGCATCATGGTTTCGGCATCCGCCATTCGAATTCCTCTTGGTTGATACCGGCCCCACGGACGCCGTTGAGGGTAACGGCGCCGGGGCGATCGGGTTCAATGTGGGAGGGAGCCGTAACAAAAAAAAGGCCGGGCGTCGCCGCCCGGCCAAAGGTTTGGGAGAGGATGCCTCGAAATGCACTTTCCTTATTGCACCGCAACATTTCGTTCGCAAGTGCGAAATCGCATGTGCGAACAAAATCACGTCACGGGTGACTCGCCGTTGCGCCCCGGCTTATGCTATCCCATGTTAAATTTACGAGGACGCCGCCCATTGGAACGCCGCCTTTCCGCGATCATGGCCGCCGACGTCGTCGGCTACAGCCGACTGATGGGCGCCAACGAGGTTGGCACGCTCAATGCGCTCAATCATCGCCGCACCGAAGTGATCGAGCCGCGCATCAGCGGCAGCAACGGGCGGGTGGTCAAACTGACCGGCGACGGCATCCTCGCCGAATTCCCCAGCGTGGTCGATGCAGTCGAATGCGCGTTGGCGGTCCAACGCGAGATGAAAAGCCGCAATGTCGAGATTCCCGAAGATCGGCGGATCGAGCTGCGCATCGGCATCCACCTCGGCGACGTAATCGTCGAGGATGGCGACATTTTCGGCGACGGGGTCAATATCGCGGCGCGGATCGAAAGCGTCGGCCGACCGGGCGGAGTCGCGGTGTCGGCGGCGGTGAAGGAAAATGTCGGTAACCGGCTCGATGTCGCGTTCGAAGACATGGGTGAGCATCAGCTCAAGAATATCGCACAGTCGGTGCGGGTCTATGAGGTCGCGACCGCCAAGCCGGCAGCGGGCAAGGCGGCGGCCGCGGAAACGGAGCCAGAGACGCCGGATAAGCCGTCGATCGCGGTGCTGCCGTTCAACAATATGAGCGGCGACCCCGAACAGGAGTTTTTCTCCGACGGGATCAGTGAAGACATCATCACCGACCTGAGCAAGATCAGCGGGCTATTCGTGGTTGGCCGCAACACGAGCTTCATCTACAAGGGCAAGTCGATCCAGTTGCAGCAGGTCGCGAGCGAGCTGGGGGTCAAATTCCTGCTCGAAGGCAGTGTCCGCAAGGCGGGCGACCGGGTGCGCGTCACCGGCCAGCTGATCGATGGCGCAACCGGCGGCCACGTTTGGGCCGATCGCTACGACCGCGACCTGACCGACATCTTCGCGATCCAGGACGAGATCACCAAGACCATCGTCGACCAGCTCAAAATCCGCCTGCTGCCTGAAGAGAAGAAGGCGATCGCCCAGGCGCCGACCGGGAACGTCGAGGCTTATACCAGTTACCTGAAGGGTCGAGAATATTATCATTACATGACCAAGCGATTCCTGCGGCTGGCGCGGCAGATGTTCACCAAGGCGACCGAGCTCGACCCGAATTTCGCGCGCGCTTACGCCGGCATCGCCAATTGCGACGCCCGCCTGATCGGCATGTTCGGCGAGCCGATCCCCGCCGAGGAAATCCTCGCCGTCACCGCCCAGGCTCTGGCGCTCGACCCGGACTTGGCTGAAGCACACGCCGCGCACGGCGAGGCGCTGGCGGTGATCAATCGCAGCGACGAAGCAAGGATCGCGTTTGAGCGCGCGCTGCAGCTCGATCCCAACAGTTTCGAAGCAAATTATTCGTTCGGTCGCTTTTGCTTCAGGACCAACGAACACGAGCGGGCTGTCTTATTGTACAAGCGCGCGCTCGAGCTCCAGCCCGACGATTCGCAGGCGCCGTTGATGCTTGCGTTGACGCTGCAATCGCTTGGGCGGGTGGACGAGGCGAATGAATATGGGTGGCTCGGGATCAAGCGTGCGGAGGAGCAGCTCCGGCAACATCCGGAAAGCTCGCGCCCGGCGCAATTGGGCGGCGTCGTGCTGGCGAAGCTAGGCGAGACTGAGCGCGGGAAGGAATGGATGGAGCGGGCGCTCGAGATCGACCCCGACGACCGGCTCGCGCTCTACAATGCGGCCTGCCTATGGGCGCAAATTGGGGTGCCGGATCGCGCAATCGACTTTCTTGAGCGCTGGTCGAAGGGCGTGGCGGTCGAAACCCGCGAGTGGATCAAGCACGATCCCGATATCCATCCGCTGCGGACTCACCCGCGCTACGAAAAGCTGATCGAATCGATCATGCCGGTGCAAGTCGAAGGGGCGCCGTAAATGGAACGCCGCCTGTCCGCGATCATGGCCGCCGACGTCGTCGGCTACAGCCGACTGATGGGGGCCAATGAGGTCGGCACGCTGACGAGCCTCAAGGATCACCGCGCCGGGCTGATCGATCCGTGCATCGCCACACATCAGGGGCGGATCGTCAAACTGACTGGGGACGGCATGCTGGTCGAATTTGCCAGCGTCGTCGCCGCGGTGGAATGCGCGACCCATGTCCAGCGCGAAATGCGCGAGCGCAACGCGGAGGTGCCCGAAGACCGGCGGATCGAGTTCCGCATTGGCATCAACCTCGGCGACGTGATTGTCGATGACGACGACCTCTTCGGCGACGGGGTCAATGTCGCCAGCCGGATTGAGGGCATTGCCAAGCCCGGCGGGGTCGCGGTGTCGAGCGCGGTGCGTGACAATGTCGGCAACAAGCTCGACTTGGTGTTCGAGGACATGGGCGACCAGGAGCTCAAGAACATCGAATTCCCGGTGCGGGTTTATAATGTGCTGCTCGGCGCAGGGTCGGTCAAGGCCGCCAACGGCGCGGCCGAAGCCGAGCTGGCCGACGCCGACAAGCCCTCAATCGCAGTCCTGCCGTTCAACAATATGAGCGGCGACCCCGAACAGGAATATTTTTCCGACGGGATCACCGAGGACATCATCACCGACCTTAGCAAGGTAAGCGGGCTGTTCGTGATCGGCCGCAACACCAGTTTTACCTACAAGGGCAAGGCGGTCGACATCCCCGAAATCGCCGCCCGGCTCGGGGTCAAGTTCATCCTTGAAGGCAGCGTCCGCAAGGCCGGCCAGCGGGTCCGCGTCACCGGCCAGTTGATCGACGGTGCCACCGGTGGTCATGTCTGGGCCGACCGCTTCGACCGCGACCTGACCGACATCTTCGCGATCCAGGACGAAATCACCCAGACCATCGTCGACCAGTTGAAGATCAAGCTGCTGCCGAAGGAGAAAAAGGCCATCAGCCAGGCACCGACTGCCAATGTCGAGGCGTACACTTATTACCTCAAGGGGCGGCAATTCTTTCACAATTCGACGCGGGTGCTGCTGGGCCTGGCCCGGCAGATGTTCAGCAAGGCGACCGAGCTCGACCCCAACTACGCGCGGGCCTACGCGGGGATCGCGATTTGCGACGCGCGGCTTGGCAACTGGTACCGGGCCGAAATCCCGACCGAGAAGATACTCGCCATTGCCGACAAGGCCATTTCGCTCGACCCGAGCCTCGCCGAAGCCCATGCGGCGCGCGCCATCGCGCTTGGCAACGACGGCCAGCACGAGGCCGCGGTCGACGCCTTCAGCCGCGCGCTGGCGGTCGATCCCGCCAACTTCGACGCCAACCTGCTGTTCGCGCGCTATTGCGTCACCCAAAGCGACCTGGAGCGGTCGGTCCCGTTGTTCGAGCGAGCGGCCGAACTTCAGCCCGACGATTGGCAGTCGCCGCTGCTCGTCGCTCCGGTCCTCCACACGCTGGGACGGCCTGAGGAAGGCAACCGCTACAGCCGCCTCGGGATCAAACGCGCCGAGGAGGCCATGCGCCTCCATCCCGAAAATTCGCGCCCGTTCCAGCTTGGCGCGCCCAACCTGGCCCGGCTGGGGGAGACCGAGCGCGCCAAGGAATGGCTCGAGCGCGCTCTGTTCCTCGATCCCGAAGACCCAATCGCGGCCTATAACGCCGCCTGCACCTATGCCCAGCTTGGCGACATTGACCTGGCCTTCGGCGCGCTCGACAAATGGATGCCGAACCGCGGGATGGAAATGGAGCTGTGGCTGGACACGGACGCCGACTTCGACCCGCTGCGCGACGACCCGCGCTTTGTCGCCCTGCTCAAGCAGCTAAAGGATGAACGCGGCAGCCGCGTGCGGGGGGCCGTCTGATGGAACGCCGCCTGTCCGCGATCATGGCCGCCGACGTCGTCGGCTACAGCCGACTGATGGGGGCCAATGAGGTCGGCACGCTGACCGCATTGCGCGAGCATCGCAGCGAATTGATCGACCCCTGCATCGCCGACCATCAGGGCCGGATCGTCAAACTCACCGGCGACGGGATGCTGGTCGAATTCGCCAGCGTGGTCAGCGCGGTCGACTGCGCGGTCGATGTCCAGCGCGAGATGCGCAGCCGCAATGCGGGCGTGCCCGAAGAACGGCGGATCGAATTCCGCATCGGCATCAATCTTGGCGATGTGATCGTCGCCGACGACGACATCTTCGGCGACGGGGTCAACGTCGCGTCGCGGATCGAGGGGGTCGCCAAGCCCGGCGGGGTGTCGGTGTCGGGCAATGTCCGCGAGAATGTCGGCAATAAGCTCGACCTCGTGTTCGAAGACGCCGGCGAACAGGAACTGAAGAACATCGCCTTTCCGGTCAGGGTGTTCAATGTCGTCCTCGGGTCGGGCACCGCCAAGCCGCGCGTCGGCGCGGAGCCCGCTGTCAGCGAAGCCGACCGGCCCTCAATCGCGGTCCTGCCGTTCAACAATATGAGCGACGATCGCGGCCAGGAATTCTTTTCCGACGGGATCACCGAGGACATTATCACCGATCTGTCGAAGATCAGCGGCCTGTTCGTGGTCGGGCGCAACACCAGCTTCACCTACAAGGGAAAATCGCTCCAACTGCAGCAGGTCGCGGCCGAGCTCGGCGTCAAATTCCTGCTTGAAGGCAGCGTCCGCAAGGCGGGCGAGCGGGTCCGCGTTACCGGGCAGCTGATCGATGGCGCGACCGGCGGCCATTTGTGGGCCGATCGCTACGACCGCGACCTGACCGACATCTTCGCGATCCAGGACGAGATCACCCAGAGCATCGTCGCACAGCTCAAGATCAAGCTGTTGCCCGAAGAGCGCAAGGCGATCGCCCAGGCGTCGACCGCCGATGTCGAGGCCTACACTTATTATCTCAAGGGCCGTCAATTCTTCCACAACTCGACCAAGCGCTTCCTCGGCCTGGCGCGGCAGATGTTCGCCAAGGCGGTCGAGGTCGACCCGCTCTACGCGCGTGCCTATGCCGGAATGGCCAATTGCGATTCGCGGCTGGCGGGCTGGTTCGGCGCCCCAATCCCGTTCGATGAGATTTTGGCGACCGCCAGCACGGCACTAGCGCTCGACCACAATTTGGCCGAAGCCCATGCCGCGCGCGGCAACGCGCTCAGCGTCACGGGCGAATCCGCCGCGGCCAAGGAGGCGTTCGAGCGCGCGCTCGAGCTCGATCCAAACAGCTTTGACGCCAACCTGTTTTACGCCAATTATTGGGTCAATGAGGGGGAACCCGAGCGCGCCGTCGAGTTCTATACTCGAGCGGTCGAACTCAATCCCGAGGATTGCCAGGCGCCGATCCTGTTCCAGCAGGTACTCCGTGCTCTTTGCAGACCCGAGGAGTCGGCAAAATATGCGCAGCTCGGCTTGAAGCGCGCCGAAGAACAATTGCGCCAACACCCGGAGAGTTCGCGGCCGGCGCAGCTTGGCGCCGGCGCGTTGGTGAACCTTGGCGAGAACGAGCGGGCCAAGCGGTGGCTGGAGCGCGCGCTGACGATCGATCCCGACGATACGCATCTGCAGTACAATGCCGCGTGCGTTTGGACCCAACTCGGCGAAATCGACCGCGCCTTCGACTTGCTCGAAGCGTGGACTCAGCATGTCGGCGGGATCACCAAGGTCTGGTTCAAGCATGACCCCGATCTCGACCCCCTGCGCGACCTTCCCCGTTACCAAAAGTTACTCGAGTTGGTCGCTGACGCTTAAAGTTTGATCGACCCGGCGATCCGCCGGAGCCAGCTTCGCGGCAGCAGGCGGTGGCCCTGCGCACTCATCTTGTTGACGAGGCCCGGGATCATCACGGCGCGATTGCGATCGAGCGCCGCAAGCCCGGCCGCGACGACATCTTGCGATCGCGCGCTCAACCGGTCGAACGCGCCATTGCCGGTGAAGCCCGCGACCGCGCCGAATTCGGTCTTGGTCGGGCCGGGGCATAAAGCGGTCACGCGCACGCCATGCTCGCGCACTTCCTCGTGCAGCGCCTCGCTGAACGACAGGACGAACGCCTTGGTCGCAAAATAGACCGCCATTCCGGGGCCAGGCTGGAAGGCCGCGGTCGAGGCGACATTGAGGATCGCGCCCGCGCGACGCTCGATCATCGCCGGCAACACCGCGCGGCACAGCTCGACCAGCGCGCCGCAGTTCAAGTCGATCATTGCGCGCTGGCGCTGGCCGTCGAGATCGACGACCTTGCCCCACAGTCCGAAGCCGGCGTTGTTGACCAGGCAATCGACCGTCTCGCCGTGCGCAGCGAGGTCGGCCATCAGCCGGTCGGCGGCGCCCGGCTCGCCAAGATCGGCGGCGACGGCGCGGGCATTGCCCAGCTCGGCAGCAAGCGCCTCGAGTCGATCCTGGCGCCGCGCGACGAGCACGAGGCGCTGTCCTTTCGCCGAACATTGGCGCGCAAAGTCGACACCAAGACCGGCCGAAGCGCCGGTGATGAGGGTGATCGGGGTCATCTTGCTCCCTTGATGCCGGCGTGGCGCCGGGCGCGCTTTTGGGATAGCGTGGCGCGGGCGGCACAGCGAGGGGGAAAGCGATGGCGACGGCAAATAGGCAGGGTGCTGTGCCGATACCGGCGGGCGAGCGCGCGGTGCTGCTCGACGCGTTGCGCGGCTATGCGCTGCTCGGCATTCTCATCGCCAATATGTTTGCCTTCATCGGCTTTCCATTTCTTGACGAGGCGCAGCGGGCGGCGATGCCGCTGGCGGCGCTCGACGATCTTGCCGAATTCCTCATCGAATGGCTGATCGTCGGCAAATTCTATTCGATCTTTTCGCTCCTGTTCGGGATCGGCTTCGCCATCCAGCTCGGCCGCCTCGAGCAGCGTGGCGAGGGCGTTCCGCGTTATTTGCGGCGGCTCGTCGTGTTGTTCCTGATCGGCCTCGCCCACCTCTACTTGCTGTGGCTCGGCGACATTGTCGCGCTCTATGCGCTGATGGGAGCCGTGCTGCTGCTTTTCCGCAACCTTGGCGACAAGGCGCTACTGCGCTGGGCGGTGGCGCTGTGGCTGGTTCCGGTCGCCTGGTCGGCATTGATCCACTTCGGCCGCATTGACTTTGCTCAACCGATTTACAAGCACGCCGAGGGCAGCTTCGTCGCGATGGGCTTTGATCTCAGTCGAGGGCCACTGCCGTTCTTTCAAGAGGCCTCGTTGGTCGATCACGTTCGCGCCCACCGCGCCGAAGTCTTCTTCCGGCTCGGCGATCTGATCTATCAGATGCGCTTCACCAAAGTGCTTGCGATGTTCCTGATCGGGCTGTGGGTCGGGCGCCGCGCGCTTTACGCCAACCTCGACCAGCATCGCCCGCTGCTGCGGCGCGTCGCGACACTTGGGCTCGGGCTCGGCCTGCCGCTGGCGGCGGCGAAGGCCTATGTCACGCTCACCGCCGACGACCGTCCGGCTTACGAATTCGCCGCCGAATGCCTCTATGTGCTAAGCACCCCGACGCTCGCGCTTGGTTATGCTGCGGGCTTCGCGCTGCTGTGGGCGAACGGGCGGCGCGGGGTGCTCGCCTGGAGCGCGCCCGCCGGCCGCATGGCGCTCACGAATTACCTTATGCAGACGGTGTTGATGTCGGTGATCTTTTACGGCTGGGGGTTTGGACAGATCGGCAAGTTCGGGTTGATCTTCGTCTACCCCTTCTCACTCGCGCTGTTTGCCGTCCAGCTCGGCTATAGCCGGTGGTGGCTCGCGCGATATCGCTTCGGCCCGGTCGAATGGCTGTGGCGCTCGCTCACTTATGGCACGGCGCAGCCGATGCGGCGCGAGGCCGCACCGGCCGCGTTGGCGATTTAGGCGACGGTTGCCTTGACGATCTTGCCGGGCTCGCGCGGCGGCTCGCCGACCGGCAGCGCGTCGACATGCTCCATCCCGCTCTCGACGCGGCCCCACACAGTATACTGTCGGTCGAGGAAGCTGGCATCGTCGAAGCAGATGAAGAATTGGCTGTTGGCGCTGTTCGGATTGGCGGTGCGCGCCATCGAGCAGGCGCCGCGGCTGTGCGGCTCGGCGTTGAACTCGGCCTTAAGGTCGGGAAGCTTGCTCCCGCCAGTGCCGCTACCGGTCGGGTCGCCGCCCTGCGCCATGAAGCCGGGAATGACGCGGTGAAACACGACGCCATCGTAAAAGCCGTCGCGGGCGAGGCCGGCGATGCGCTCGACATGTCCCGGGGCGGCGTCATTGAGCAGCTTGATCACGACGTCGCCGCCGCTCGAAAGGGTCAGGGTAAGGGTCTCGGCGTCGGCCATGTCATCGTCTCCATCAGGGGTGGTTGGAGCGCGATGTAGGGGGCCGATGCGGGTTGCGCCAGTCCAGCCTCAAGCATAGGAGGGCGTCGCCTAATGGAGTGGAGCAGGTGATGAGCGCGAGCGACCCAATCGCCACCCTGCCGCACGAATCCGATCAGGCCGTGGCGCGCGACCATATCCTCGATGAGGAGGACCGGCTGCGGCCGAGATTCGTCCGCCAGGTGCTCGACGCGGTCGCCGACGGTGACGATGAAGCGGCGCGCGCGCTGGTCGAAACGCTCCATCCTGCCGACATCGCCGACCTCATCGAACTTACCCCGGCCGACGAGCGCGCGGATTTGATCGGTGCGCTGGCCGGGATCGTCGATGCCGACGTCTATGCCGAAATGAACGAGCACGTCCGCGAGGACATGATCGACGAGATGGACCCGCAGCAGGTCGCCGACCTTGCCGCGCAGCTCGATACCGACGATGCGGTCGCGATCATCGAGGACATGGAGGAGGATGAGCAGCGCGCCGTCCTCCGCGCGATGGAGCCCGACGATCGGGCCGCGGTCGAGGAAGCGCTGACTTACGCCGAGGAGACTGCCGGGCGCCTGATGCAGCGCGACCTGATCGCGGTGCCCGAGCATTGGACCGTCGGCCAGGTGATCGATTATTTGCGCTCGTCGGACGAACTGGCGACCGATTTCTGGGAAGTGTTCGTGGTCTCGCCGGTCCACCACCCGGTCGGGACGTGCAAGCTGTCGACCATCCTGCGCAGCGACCGCACAATCAGGGTCGACGCGATCATGCTCAAGAAGCAGACGTTGATCCCGGTCGGCCTCGATCAGGAAGAGGTCGCGCTCAAGTTCCAGAAATATGCCCTGATCTCGGCCGCGGTGGTCGATCCGGCCGGACGGCTGGTGGGCATGATCACGGTCGATGACATTGTGCACATCATCCAGGAAGAAGCGGGCGAGGATGCGCTGCTCCTGTCGGGCGCGGGCGACGGCGATATTAATGAGCCGATTTTCGACACTTACAAGGAACGCGTGCGCTGGCTCGCGGCCAATTTGATGACCGCGCTGGTGGCGTCGACGATCATCCGTTTCTTTGAGGATTCAATCGAGCGGCTGGCGATCCTCGCGGTGCTGATGCCGATCGTCGCCGGGGTCGGCGGCAATGCCGGGACCCAGACACTGGCGGTGACGGTGCGTGCGATCGCCACCAACCAGCTGACCGGGTCGAACCGCTGGCGCGCGGTCGGGCGCGAGATCCGGGTCGCGCTGATGAACGGGTTGACCATCGCGCTGCTGATCGGGGTCGGGGTGACCGTGGTGCTCGGGTCGAGCCAGCTCGGCCTGGTGATTGCGGCGGCGATGCTGACCAACATCGTCATCGCCGGCCTCGCCGGGGTGCTGGTCCCGCTGAGCCTTGAGCGCGCCGGGGCCGATCCGGCGGTGGCGTCGAGCGTGTTCGTGACGATGGTCACCGATTCGATGGGCTTCCTGGTCTTTCTCGGACTTGCCACGGCGGCGGGCCTGGTGCCCTAAGCGCTTGAAGTTGCGCGGCACCTTGTCCACTTGGACCGGGTGCCAAAACTTCATCTCACCAAGGTCGCGGTTGGCGTGGCGAGCGTCGAGGCGCTCGAGAATCGCATTGCGCGACGCGTTACCGCCCAAGGCGAGGTGCGCGTGCCGACCCGGATGCGGCCCAAGCGGATGGCCGAACTGATCGGCGGCTCACTCCACTGGATCGTCAAACATCGGATCGTCGCGCGGCAGGTAATCCTCCGCTTCGACGACCGCAGCGACGGCCGCATCGACATCGTCTGTTCGGGCGATTTGCTCGCAGTGACGCCCAGCCCGAAGCGCGCCCACCAGGGCTGGCGCTACCTCGAAGACGACGCCGTGCCAGGCGACGGCGAGGATGCCGACGGCATGGGCGCCTTGCCGTCGCGGATGTATGCGAAGCTTGCGGGGTTGGGTTTGGTCTAGCGACACCCCGTCACGGTCGCCGACCCGCTGACCTTGAGCTCACACGCCGCACCGCCTTCGAGCACCACGGTAGAGGTCCCGCTGGCAGTGATTTTGGCGCTGTTGCTGGCCGAGGCGCGCAGCGTGACCGGGCCGAGCGCGGACAGTGCAACGTCCTTGGTCATGAGCGCGGCGGCGTCAAGCGACCCCGCGCCGCGGATATTGCCGGTAAATTGTTTGGCGCGCCCGGCGACCTTGGCCGAGGCGGCGCCGATCACCGACACGCGGAACTGGTCGACATCGACGTCGGCGATGCTGCCCGATCCCGAGCCACTGACGAGGAGCACGAAATTGAGTCCGCGGACGCGGTCGATCGCGACGCTGCCCGATCCGCTGAGCGAAGCTTGCGCCAGATCGTGGGTGCCGAGTTCGATCCGCACCGGACCGGCGGGCTGCCCGGGGGTGCCACCCCATGCCGAACGGTCGGCGCGAACGTACAAGGTGCGCCCCTCGACGCGCAGCGAGACCGCGTCGAGCGCAGCCCGGCTTCCGCTGGCGCGCGCAAATGGCGAACGATTGGTGATGAGGCTGACCGCGTACGGCCCTTCGACGCGGATGCGGTCGAAGCTGGTGACGCTGTAATTGCGCTCGGCTGCGGTTGAGGGAGCGGCAGCGGCGGCGAGCAATGAAAAAGCGAGGATGATGCGCATGGCCTCACCCTCGCTCAACATGGTTAAGAAAAGCTTACGAGCAGCGCACGTCGCCCGATCCATTTTTCGACACGTTGCACTTGGCGCCGCCGGTCAGTTCGACATCGCCCGATCCCATGATCGAGACATCGGCTGTTCCGCTGGCGTGGGCGCGGACATTGCCCGATCCGGCGATCGACACGCTGGTATCAGTTGCTTTGAGTTCCGATACGTCAATGTCGCCCGATCCGGCGATGCTGATGTCGACCTTCTGCGCCTTGCCCGCGGCATTGACATCGCCCGACCCTGCAACCGCGAACGCAGCCGAAACGGCGTCCATCGCGACCACCGACAGCGTGCCCGAACCGGCGACAGCGCCCTTGAAATCGCCCCCGGTGACTCGATCTATGCTGAGACCGCCCGAACCGGCAATCGCCGCTTCACGGAGCGCGGCGGCGCTCACGGCGATGCGAATCTTGCTGTCGTCGCTCGACCAGAGCCATTTGATATTCTTCTCGCGGGGGCGGATCTTGAGCGTGCCATTTTCGACAATGATTTCGGTCTGGTCGAGGAAGTTGGACCCGCCGTGCGCAACCACGCCGGGCGCCGCGCCGGTCTTGACGGTCACTTCATAGGGGCCCGAGACGGCGATCTTGTCGAACGCGCCGACCTGGAAAGTGCGATCGACCGTCGCGCCAGCATCGCGCGCCTCGGCCCGGTTGAAAAGATTGCAGCTGCTGGCGAGCGCACCAACCGCAATGAGGGGAATCCATTTCTTCATGCCGGGCCTCCTGTTGCCGTGTTATACACATAATACAGTAGATCGGCGTGGAGAATCAAGCCCAAAAGAAATGGGCGCCTCCGCAAGGAGACGCCCATGTCTGTCGGCCAGGCAGAATTGGCTTACGCCGCTTCGGCTTTCGCCTTGTTGTGGATCGCGGCGGCCTTGTTGAGGATCTCGAGGATCTTGACCAGCGCGGTCGGTTCGTCGACTTGCTCCATCGCCGCCAGTTCACGCGCCAGGCGCGACGAAGCGGCTTCGAAAATCTGCCGTTCCGAATAGCTTTGCTCGGGCTGGTCGTCGGCGCGGAACAGGTCGCGGGTCACTTCGGCGATCGAGGTCAGATCGCCCGAATTGATTTTCGCTTCATATTCCTGCGCCCGGCGCGACCACATGGTCCGCTTGACCTTGGGTTTGCCGGTGAGGGTTTCGAGCGCATCCTTCATCGTCTTGTCCGACGACAGTTTGCGCATCCCGACCGCATCCGCCTTGCCGACCGGAACACGGAGCGTCATGCGCTCCTTTTCGAAACGGAGAACGTAAAGATCGAGGCTGGTGCCGGCAATTTCGGTGTTCTGGAGTTCGACCACTCGGCCGACACCATGCTTGGGGTACACCACGAAATCGCCAACATCGAAGCTAAGGGCTTTCGCCGCCATTAAATGTGCCTTTCTCATATGTTCGCATGCAGTCTGGCCGATACGCACCGTAATCGCCCCCCAACAGCGACCCCCCGGTCACGGCCTAACGCCTTACGAAAATGATCCTGCATGAAACGACCGACGCGGGAAGCGGCGGTCTGTGACGATTTTATAACATGTTTTTCGTCAAATCGCGAGTCCCAGTTGCATGGGCCCGTCTTGCTCCTCTTCGACGATCGAATGGACCCCCAGCCCGAGCAACCGAATTCCCCTGGCGACCGGCAGCAAGGCGGCGAGCAACGCCTGCCCTGCGGCGTCGAACGCGGCCAGATCGGCAACCGGCGTGGCAAAGCTCTTGGACCGGGTGATGAGCGTGAAGTCGGCGAACTTGACCTTGAGCGTGACGGTTCGCCCGCGCACCCCGGCGCGATCAATCCGTGCCCAGGCGAGCCCGGCAATCCGCGCGACCTCGCGCTGCAAATCTTCGGGCCGCGACAGATCGTCGTCGAAGGTGCGCTCGGCGCTGACCGATTTATACGGGCGGTCGGGCCGCACCGGCCGCTCGTCGATGCCGCGGGCGATGCGCCAATACCAATTGCCCGAGCTTCCGAAATGCGCCTCAAGCTCTGCCAGCGACCAGGCGGCGAGATCGGCCCCGGTGTGGATCCCAAGCCACTCCATCTTTGCAGCGGTTACCGGGCCGACGCCGTGAAATCGTTTGACCGGAAGCGTGGCGACGAACGCCGCTCCGTGCTGCGGCGGAATGACGCAAATCCCGTCGGGCTTGTTGTGATCGCTGGCGAGCTTGGCGATGAATTTGCAATAACTGACCCCGGCCGAGGCGGTGAGCCCGGTCTCGCTGCGGATCCGCGCCCGGATCTGCTCGGCGATGGCGCGCGCGGTGCCCAGGCCGTGGCGGTCGATGCTGACGTCGAGATAGGCTTCGTCGAGGCTCAATGGTTCGACCAGCTCGGTGTAATTGGCGAAGATCGCGCGGATTTGTTCGCTGACTTTCTTGTAGACGTCGAACCGCGGTTTGACGAACACCAGCTCGGGGCAGCGCCGCTTGGCAGTCACCGACGGCATCGCCGATCGCACCCCGAAGGTGCGCGCTTCATAGCTTGCCGCCGCGACCACTCCGCGATGCCCACCGCCGACCGCAACTGGCTTGCCCCTCAACGTCGGGTCATCGCGCTGTTCGACGCTGGCGTAGAAGGCGTCCATGTCGACATGGATGATCTTGCGCGGCGGCGGTGCGTTCATCGGCTGGACGCTAGCTTGGCTTCGGGCACGAGTCATGCTTTAGGGCGCGGCATATCATTGACCGGGAATCACGATGAACATTCACGAATATCAGGCCAAGGAATTGCTCGCCACGTTCGGCATCCCGGTGCCCGCTGGCCATGCCGCGATGAGCGCCGATGAAGCCGTCGCGGCGGCCCAGCAGCTTCCCGGGCCGTTGTGGGTGGTCAAGGCGCAAATCCACGCCGGCGGACGCGGCAAGGGCAAGTTCAAGGAACTCGGCCCCGACGCCAAGGGCGGCGTGCGCCTGGCGCGGTCGATCGACGAGGTCCGCGCCGCGGCCGAGGACATGCTCGGCAACACTCTGGTCACCGCGCAGACCGGCCCCGAGGGCAAGCAGGTCCAGCGGCTTTACATCACTGACGGAGTCGACATCGCCCAGGAATATTACCTCGCCTTGCTGGTCGATCGCGACAGCGGACGGATCGCGATGGTGGTGTCGACCGAAGGCGGGATGGACATTGAAGCGGTCGCTCATGACACGCCTGAGAAGATCGAAACGCTGACGATCGATCCCGCGACCGGCTTCATGCCGCATCACGGCCGCGCCGTGGCGGCGGCGCTGGGGCTGAGCGGCGACCTCGCCAAGCAAGCGGGACAAGTCGCGGCGAAGCTTTACGATGCGTTCCTCGGCACCGACGCGAGCCAGATCGAGATCAACCCGCTCGCCGTCACCGATGGCGGCGAATTGCTGGTGCTCGACGCCAAGGTCGGGTTCGATTCGAACGCCATGTTCCGCCACCAGGACCTCGCCGCATTGCGCGACCTGTCGGAAGAGGACCCGATGGAGATCGAGGCATCGAAGCACGACCTTGCTTACATCAAGCTCGACGGCGACATTGGCTGCATGGTCAATGGCGCGGGGCTGGCGATGGCGACGATGGACATCATCAAGTTGAACGGCGCCTTCCCCGCCAACTTCCTCGATGTCGGCGGCGGCGCGAGCAAGGAAAAGGTCACCGCGGCGTTCAAGATCATCCTTGCCGATGCCGCGGTGAAGGGCATCCTCGTCAACATCTTCGGCGGCATCATGAAGTGCGACATCATCGCCGACGGGATCGTCGCAGCGGCGCGCGAGGTCGATTTGAAGGTCCCGCTGGTGGTTCGGCTCGAGGGCACCAATGTCGCCGAAGGCAAGGCGATCCTCGCCAATTCAGGGCTGCCGATCGTCGCCGCCAATGATTTGGGCGATGCAGCGCGCAAGATCGTCGCCGAGGTGAAACAGGTGGCTTGAATTTGCCTCTCCCCGGCGGAGAGAGGATACGAAGACTTGGCAGCTCGCTGCCTAGTCGCAGTTGGTGAGGGTTCGGACGATCGCAAACATGATGCGAGCGCCGAGCACCCTCACCCTGCCCTCTCCCTCCAGGGAGAGGGAAGTGAAGGGAATTAGCGCATGAAACTGCTCGTCGCGGTCAAACGGGTGATCGATTATAACGTCAAGCCGCGGGTCAAGATGGATGGCTCGGGGGTCGACCTCGCCAACGTCAAGATGAGCATGAATCCGTTCGACGAGATCGCGGTCGAGGAAGCGATCCGGCTGCGCGAAAAAGGCGCCGCGAGCGAAGTTGTGGTGTGCTCGATCGGCCCGGCCAAGGCGACCGAAACGCTGCGCACCGCGCTGGCGATGGGCGCCGACCGCGCGATCCTGGTCCAGACCGATGATGCAGTCGAGCCGCTCGCCGTCGCCAAGATCCTTAAAGCCATCGTCGCCGAGGAGCAGCCGGGACTGGTGATCCTCGGCAAGCAGGCGATCGACGACGATTCGAACCAGGTCGGGCAGATGCTCGCGGCCTTGCTCGGCTGGCCGCAAGGCACCTTCGCGTCGAAGGTCGAGCTGGCCGGCGACAGCGTCAGCGTGACTCGCGAAGTCGATGGCGGGCTTGAAACCCTCAAGCTCGTCACCCCGGCAATCGTGACCACCGATCTGCGCCTCAACGAGCCGCGCTACGCCAGCCTGCCCAACATCATGAAGGCCAAGTCGAAACCGATGGCGACCAAATCGCCGGCCGATTTCGGGGTCGATACCACGCCGCGGCTGGAGACGATGAAAGTGATCGAACCGGTCAAGCGCAGCGCCGGGATCAAGCTTGGATCGGTCGATGAGCTGGTCGAGAAACTCAAAGCGCTGGGAGTTGCGAAATGAAGACGCTGGTCCTGGTTGAACATGAAGGCGGCGCGATCAAGGATGCGACGCTCGCCACCGTCACCGCCGCGTCGCAACTCGGCGAAGTCCACTTGCTTGTTGCTGGTTCTGGGGTCGGCGGGGTCGCCGAGGCCGCGACCAAGATCGCGGGCGCGGCAAAAGTCCATGTCGCCGACAGCGCGCACCTCGAGCATCAGCTGGCCGAGGATGTCGCCCCGGTCGCCGTCGCGCTGATGGCGAGCCACGACGCCTTCCTCGCATCATCGACCACCACCGGCAAGAACGTCGCGCCGCGGGTCGCGGCATTGCTCGACGTGATGCAGATTTCGGACATTTTGTCGGTCGACGGCGACGACATTTTCACCCGCCCAATCTACGCCGGCAACGCCATTGCAACGGTCCGTTCGAAGGATGCCAAGAAGGTCATAACGGTGCGCGGCACGGCGTTCGAGAAAGCCGCGGCGAGCGGCGGCAGCGGGACGATCGAGCCGGCCGATGCCGGCGCGGCGTCGGGCAAGGCCGAATTCGTCGGCGCCGAGCTGTCGAAAAGCGAGCGCCCCGAACTGACCAGCGCCAAGGTGATCGTCTCGGGCGGGCGCGCGTTCGGATCGTCCGACCAATTCCATGCCTTGCTTGATCCGCTTGCCGACAAGCTCGGGGCCGCGGTCGGCGCGTCGCGCGCGGCGGTCGATGCGGGCTATGCGCCGAACGACTATCAGGTCGGCCAGACGGGCAAGATCGTCGCCCCCGGCGTCTACATCGCGATCGGTATTTCGGGCGCGATCCAGCACCTTGCGGGGATGAAGGATTCGAAGGTCATCATCGCCATCAACAAGGATGAGGAAGCGCCGATCTTCCAGGTCGCCGACCTCGGGCTGGTCGGCGACCTGTTCAAGATCGTACCGGAGCTGACCGACAAGCTGTGACGGCTGGAAAAGCGAAGTTGCATCCACTTACCCTGGGCTGAATGTCAGGGGGATTTGTTATGCGTTTGAAATCGATCGTCGCTTGCCTTGCTGCTGCGCCGTTGCTGTTGGCCGCTTCTGAGCCATTGCGCTTGCGCCCGGCGAGCAATTGGGTGCTCGATTATGGCGAGAATAGTTGCCGACTGATTCGCACGTTCGGCGATCCGGCCAAGCCGACAGTGTTGTTGTTTGAGCGAGCATCGCCAACTTCAGGATTGAGCATGGTCGCAATTGGCGACACGCTCAAGCCGTCGATCCGCAAGGAAACTGTGTCGGCTCGATTCCTTCCGGGCGACAACCTCAAGTTCGAAGACGGCCTTCCGGCGAAGTCGAAGGCGCATAAGGATCCGGCCGTGCTGTGGTCGCGGGTCGATTTCCTTCCGATAATCGAGTTGAAGGGACCGGTCCCCCAGAAGTTGAAGAAGGCTATGCTTGCCGCTCAATCCGGCGAGCGCCCAGCGCCGATCGATCTTGCCAAACGCACGTCCGAGGAGGCCGAGCGTGATGCGCAAACGGCCAAGGTCACGGCGGTCGAGATCATCGCCCGCAACAATCGACCGGTGATTCTCGAAACGGGTTCGCTTGGACGCCCGATCAAGATGCTCAGCGAATGCACTCGCCATCAGCTCAAGGGATGGGGCGTCAATCCCGAGATTGAAGCGAAAATCGTGCGCCCGGCATGGGCGCCTGGTCCGCAACGCTGGTTCACCGCCGATGACTTTCCGCTGGCGATGCTTATCAGAATCAGGAGTCGGTGGTCGAAGCGCGCTTGCTGGTCGATGCCAGCGGCAAGGTCACCAAATGCACCAGCCTGACGCATGTGGATGCGCCCGCGTTCGAAAAAGCGGTTTGCGGTGCGTTTTCCACGCGCGCGAAATTCGCGCCCGCCGAGCTCGCCGACGGCACCAAGGTGCCGAGTTATTATACGATAACGACGCGCTTCGTTGTTCCGCGCTAAAGTGAAAGACCGCCCCCATCTGAAGGATGGGCTTTAGCTGGCGAGGTCGCTTGGCAAGGTCGGTTCGCTGATGATCGCTTCCATCCGCTTCCAGCGCGCGGCGGGGGTTGATCCGGCGCGCTCGACCGAGGCGCGGACCATGTCGAGCCCGAGACCGTAATTGATCACATAACTGCGATATTGGCGAATGAAGTCGATGTCCTTCTTGGCCCGCTCGGCCGAGACCAATTTGTAGCGCTGGGTCAGCCGTACTGCCTCGGCTTCGTCGATCTTGCCATTGATCAGCTCGCGGGCGATCGTCAGCCGTGCCCCGGCCAGCGCCAGCAGCGCCTTTTGGAGTTCGCCAAACGTCCCGGCGAGCGCCGGGTCAAGCCCTGCCGCCGGATACAGCACCCGCTGCTCGAACGCGGTCGCTTCATTGCCCGGGAAGGCAAGCTCGATGCCATAATTGGCCGATCCCTCCGCGATCAGCGATTGCGGCGAGTAAAGCGGGTAGACGCTATACTCGACCCAGCCCTTATCCTGCACCAACTTCTGTTCGAGCAAGGCATTGAGCACATGGTGGCCGGGATATCCCTCGTGACAGCCGAGGTCGATCGCGCGGCTCATGCGGATCGGCAAGTCGGTGTTGATCTCGATCTTGCTGTGCGCCTTGCCCTGGTAATAATTATAGCCGCTCCAGCTTTTGCCGGTGACGAACGCCATGGCGAACGACTCGCTTTTGGGAAGCGCGATATGCTCAAGCGTGCGCCGCTTGCACTCGGCGATCGCGGCATCGAACACCGGTTTCAGCTTGGCGGTCGGAATGTTGAAGCGGTTTTGATAGGCATCGACGCGATCGGCCAACGGGCCTTCGCCGGGGACCAGCGTCTCGATCTTGACCAAGATCGGGTCGAGGCTCGCCAGCGGGACGAGTTGCGGGCGCACCCCGAACAGACCCTGCGCTTCGTCCTCGAACGACAATTTCTCGCCGCGCATCATGCGCAGCCGGGTCGCGGCGGCGGTCAACTGGGCGACGAGGAATTTGGCACGGCGAGCGTCGAGCGAATCGCCTTTCTCGAACGCGGCGGCACGGGCGCGCAACGCCTCTGTACGAGCGAACAATTGGTCGAGATTTTGCTTGGGGGCATCGGCCTTGGCCGCCGCCTGAAGTTCGGGTGGGCCATAATAAGCGTCAATATAGCCCTCCTCCTTCTCGCCGATGGTCAGGCTGAGCTTAACATAGTCGCGCGCAATCGTGTTGAGGGCGCCGGCTGGGGGCGTCGTCTGTTGCGGGGTGCAGGCGGCGGTCGACGCGGCGAGCAGCAGGATGGCGAATTTCAGGCGGAACATGGCGACCCCTCGGGCGGATAAGTGTCGCGCAATCATCGGGCGAGGTAGAAGGCGCGTCAACCGTTCGCCGGGGCCAGACATGCGAACGGGCCCGCCCCCAGAAGGAAGGGGACGGGCCCGGGCTGGGGACTGGGAAGGTTAGTCGTTGCTGGCGCCCGCCGAACCATTGGCCGAACCGTTGGCCGAACCGTTCACCGAACCGCTGGCTGAGCCGCTCGCGGCGCCGCTTGCCGACCCTGCAAGCGCGGTGGTGCGGTTGCGAAGGTTGGTAGCGGCCGTGGTGGCGCGGTCACGCGCCGCGCCGACGATCGACGTGGCGCGGTCACGCGCCGCGCCGACGGTCGACGTGGCGCGGTCACGCACCGATCCGACGGTCGATCGGATCGCGTCGGTTCCGATCAGCTGCGCGCTGCCGCCGGCATTGCCGCTGCCGCTGACACTTCCAGCGAGGCCTTGGGTGGCGCCATCGACGGTGCCGGCGAGGCCGAGGCTGCCGCTTGCTGATCCGCTGCGGGTATCGACCGAGCGCGTCGACGAGACGCTTCCGCTGACCGTGCGCTCGACGCTTCCGCTGAGCGAGCCGAGGCCGTTGCTGGCGCCGCCGCCAAGCGCGCCGCCAAGCGACCCGCCGAGGCTGCCGCTACCGCCGAGGCTGCCGTTGGTAGCGCCGCTGACTACCCCGCCGACCTGGCCAAGAAGTTGGGCCTGGGCGGGGACGGCGGTTGCCGCCGCGACAATCGAAAGAGCGATGATGGTCTTCATGTCAATCTCCGAAATGGAGGGGCGACTTGTGCCCCTTCACCATGACAACGACCCCGCTCTTGCGCTTCATCCCGGCGACACCAAATTATTTCGCGCCGACGGTACGGGGGTCGATCCGGCACTCACCGCACACGATTCCGCGGCCGACCTTGCCTTTGCCGGGGCGGGCTTCGGCGGAAAGGCGTGCGACCGAGCCGGTGGCGGCAAGCCGGGCGGCGGCGAGCGGGGCCGCGAAGCTGGTGCCGCGGACCTTGGCATAGCCCGTGCCTGGCAGCGCAGCGGCAAGGTCTGCGCCGGGCGCGGCGAAATCTAGGTGGCGGGCGCGACCGGCCTCGATCAGCGCCCTGCCACGTGCGTCGACCGCGGTGACCGCGATCACGCCGTCATAGCTCGCCGGATATTGCGGCGGCGCGGCGGGGCCGTCATTACCGACCGCAGCGACAAGCATGATGCCGCGTGCTCGCAGCGCCGTGACGGCACGCTTGATCGCGTGATTGGGAGGGCCGACCAGGCTCAAGGTGATCAGGCGCGGACGCTTCGACGCCGCCCAGCCCAATGCCTGGACGATGGTTGAAGCCGATCCGGCGGCAGGGTTGCCGCCATAGACGTCGCCCACGAACAGGCTCGCGCCGCGCGCCGCGCCGCTGAAACGGCCCTGATCGCCGACCAGCAATGACGCGATCGCGGTGCCATGGCCGGTCGCCGACGCTGGACCGGAAAAGCCCTTCTGCTCAATCGCGGCGCGCGCCAGCGACGGGTGGGACGCGACTCCGCCGTCGATCATCGCGATCCTGGCGTTGGTGGCCAGCCCCGCGGCGCCGGTCGCCAGCACCGCCGCGGTCGGCGACAATGCTCCGCCGGCGGGTTCATAGATATGATCGAAATCGACCTCGAGCCCCGGTGCCGCGCGACGAAGCGTTGCGAGTGCCTTGCGCGGGCCCATCCGTGCCGGAACCGCAAGTGTGACCAGGCGCAGCCCGAGTTCGGGATCGCGCTGGTCGCTGAGCAAGCGAAATCCGGCGCGCGCGGCCAGGCCAAGGCTCGCGGCATCGGGATCGACCATCACAAGCCGATCGCGCCGCACCGGATTTCCGGCATCATCGCGATCGAGTTCGGCATGGTGCGCGTTGATCAGCAAATTGAGGCGCAACTCGCGAAGCTCGAGCAGTGCCGCCGAACTCGCCGCCACCGAAGAACTCAGGCTGGCAATGCGATCGAACGCGCCGCCGACCAGTTCGTCCCGCTCGGCGTCGGCGGCGACATCACCGTCTGCGGCGCCGAGCACCGGGCGGGCAACACCGTCAACTGCCCGGATCACGCCGCCTACGGTTCCTCCGACCGTTCGGCCTGTTCCCGGCAATAGCTGCGCCGCAGCCGGAACGGCGGCAAGCAACGCCGCCGTGGCGGCAATTGTGGTCGACAGGCGGGTGGTCATGCAATTTCCTTTTATCTAACGCTTGAGGATGAAACGAATGACGACGCTCGTTTCATCCCTATGAGGTGCCATGGCTTCCACGATCGAGTTCGAGCGAGAACTGCGTCAGCATTGGCCGCGGTTGCGGCGCTTCGCGTTCGCGCTGTGCCGCAACGCGGCCGATGCCGACGATCTGGTTCAGGGGACCGCCGAGCGGGCGATGCGCGCGGCCGGGCAATGGCAGAGTGGAACGCGGTTCGATTCGTGGATGTTCCGGATTGCGCGCAATCACTGGATCGACACGGTCCGGGCGCGCGGTCGTCAGGCGGTTCGGTTCGCACCGGAGGAAGAAGGCGCGGGTGTGGGGTTCGACCCGCGCCCAGGTACCGAGGCGGCGATCGACCTGAAGCGGGCGATGGCGGCGATGCAGACATTGCCCGTCGAGCAACGCGAAGTGATCGCGCTGATCCTGATCGACGGGCTGGGTTATCGCGAAGCGGCCGAGGCGCTCGAGCTGCCGATCGGCACGGTCTCGAGCCGGCTGGTTCGGGGGCGCAAGGCACTGCTCGCGGTGCTTGGAGAAAAGGACGAATCGAGTGACTGAAGAGGAAGAATTTTTCGCGTGGCTCGACGGCGAGCTCGACAGTGACGCCGCAGCCCGTGTTGAAAGGCGGGTCGCGGCCGATCCTGCGCTCGCCGAGCAAGCCGAAGCGCATCGTTCGCTCGCGGCGACGCTGCGTGGCGCATTCGATCCGGTGATGAAGGCTGCGGTCCCTGACCGCATCGTCGCCGCGCCGATCGATCTTGCTGCGGCGCGAGATCGCCGGGCGGTTCGCGGCAGCGGGCTCCCGCAATGGGCGGCACTGGCTGCAACGCTTGCGCTTGGCCTCGGACTTGGCGCCGTGGTTGGCGGACGCGGCGGGCAGCAATCGCCGGTCGCGATCGAGGACGGCCAGATGGTCGCGGGGCCAGCGCTCGACCGCGCGCTCAATGTGCAGCTCGCTTCGGCCCCAAGTGGCGCGGCGACGCGCATTGGCGTCAGCTTCCGCGACCAGTCGGGCGCGGTGTGCCGCAGTTTCGAGGGCGCCGCAGAGTCCGGCCTGGCGTGCCGCGACGGCGATAAATGGCGGATTGAGGGCCTGTTCGGCGCGGGTGGCGGCGGGCAAGGCGATTATCGCATGGCGGCGGGAAGCGACCTGCGGCTGGCCGGGCTGATCGAGGCGAAGATTGCGGGCGAACTGCTCGACGCCGCGGGCGAGCAAGCGGCGAAGGCGAACGGCTGGCGCTAATTCGGGCCGGAGGCGAAAATGTCCGCGGCTGCGGCTTCGTCCTCGGCATCGGGGGTCGCTGCAGGCGCGGTGCGAAGCAGCCAATAGCCGAAGAGCGCCGACAGCAATGATCCCGCGAGCGTGCCGAGCTTGGCCTGGTCGATTCGTGCGGCATCGCCCGGGAACGCCAACGCGCCGATAAACAGGCTCATCGTAAAACCGATCCCGCACAAGGTCGCAGCGCCCCATAAATGGCGCCAGGTGGTGCCGCGCGGTAGCGGCGCGATTCCCGAGCGGATGCAGCCCCAGATCGCGCCGGACACGCCCAATTGCTTGCCGATGAACAGGCCGAGGAGGACCGCGAGCGGGAGCGGTTGGGCGAGCGTGCTGAGGCCGCCGCCAAGCGCGACACCGGCCGAGACGAATCCGAACAGTGGGACGATCCCGAACATCACCCACGGATCGATCGCATGCTCGAGCCGCTTGAGCGGCGAACTGGCTTCACCGCGCGCGATTGGCACGGTCACCGCCGCCAGCACCCCGGCGATCGTCGGGTGAATTCCGCTTGCGAGGACCAGCAGCCACAGCAGCCCGAAGCCGATTAAAAACGGCCACAAGCGGCGCACCCCGAATTGCCCCATCGCCGCCATTGCTCCTGTCAGCACGAGCGCGGCGGCCAGCGCCGCTCCATCTAGATCGGCGGTGTAGGCCACGGCAATGATGATCACCGCGCCAATGTCATCGACGATCGCGACCGTGACGAGCAGCAGCTTGATCGACGGCGGCGCGTGGCGGCCGAGGATCGCGAGGATCCCGATCACGAAGGCGATGTCGGTCGCCGCCGGAATCGCCCAGCCGCGCACCAAATCCGGATCGAAACCGGTCACGCCAAGGTAAACCAGCGCGGGAAGTGCCATTCCCCCCGCCGCGGCGATAATCGGCAGGCGCCGCTCGGCCGGGGTCGACAATCGGCCTTCGATCCATTCGCGCTTCACCTCGAGCCCGACGAGCAGGAAAAAGATCGCCATCAGACCATCGGCGACCCAGGCATGGACGCTCGGCACCCCAAGGCGCGGCAATGCCGGGCCGACATGAGCTTCGATCACCCCGAGATAGTAAGCGGCGAAGCGCGAATTGGCAGCGAGCAGCGCCGCCAATGCCGCCGCGGCGAGCAACAACGCGGCCGCGCGCTCGCGCTGCGGGAAGGTGGCGGGCTCACTCATCGTTCCGCGATAGCGAAGCGCTCCGCCGAGTCCAACCGAATGTCAGGGCAAGCCGCGGTTGAGATCATCCTCATCGCAACCGTCAGTCCAGCATCCGGCGCTCGTCCGCGAACAAGCTGATAGAGGTCCAAAATGTAGCGGGGAAGTGGTGCCCGGGGACGGGGTCGAACCGCCGACACTGCGATTTTCAGTCGCATGCTCTACCAACTGAGCTACCCGGGCATGCCATGGGCGAGGGCCCGCGGACGACGCGCTCCCTAACCGCCGTGCTCGTCGCTGTCCAGCCCATCGCCCTGTACCGGTGGACCCGCGATGCGATAGCCCTCGCCGAGCCATTTAAGCTGGTCGCGGTCCTTGCAGCCGCGGCTGCAGAACGGGGCGTGCTCGGGGACGGGAGGCTTGCCGCACAGGGGACAGGGCTTAGG
>JAJAYY010000110.1 GCA_026785965.1 Sphingomonas bacterium | reverse complement strand
CCTGATGCTGATGGCGATCGAGCTGATCCTGCTCGCGGTGAACATCAACCTCGTCGCGTTCAGCGCCTATCTCGGCGATTTGACCGGACAGGTGTTCGCGATGTTCGTGCTGACCGTTGCCGCCGCCGAAGCCGCGATCGGGCTCGCCATCCTGGTCATTTTCTTCCGCCGCCGCGGCTCGATCGCGGTCGATGACGTCAATCGGATGCGCGGCTGATGCACCCCATCGTCCTGATCGTCTTCCTGCCCCTGCTCGCGGCGCTCGTCGCCGGGCTTGGCGGGCGCGTGATTGGCAAATTGGCGGCCAAGGTCATCACCACCGGCGCGCTGTTCCTGAGCTGCGCGCTGAGCTGGCCGATCTTCCTGTCGTTCGTGATGGGCGGCGGCGAGGCGCAAGTGGTGCCGGTGCTCGACTGGATCCGGTCGGGCGACCTGGTCGTCGACTGGGCGCTGCGCGTCGATACGTTGACCGCGGTGATGCTGGTCGTCGTGACGACGGTGTCGAGCCTCGTCCACCTCTACAGCTGGGGTTATATGGAGGAGGATCCTTCGCAGCCGCGGTTCTTCGCTTATTTGTCTTTGTTCACCTTCGCGATGCTGATGCTGGTTACTGCGGACAGCCTGGTGCAGATGTTCTTCGGCTGGGAAGGGGTCGGGCTTGCTTCCTACCTCCTGATCGGTTTCTGGTACCACAAGCCTTCGGCCAACGCCGCCGCATTGAAGGCGTTCGTCGTCAACCGCGTCGGCGATTTCGGTTTTTCGCTCGGCATTTTCGGCACCTTCCTCGTGTTCGGCACGGTCTCGATCCCCGCGATCCTTGCGGCCGCGCCGTCAATGGCCGGGGCGACGATCGGCTTTGCGGGAATGCGCGTCGACGTCATGACCTTGCTGTGCGTCCTGCTGTTCATCGGCGCGATGGGCAAGTCGGCGCAATTGGGCCTCCACACCTGGCTACCCGACGCGATGGAAGGGCCAACCCCGGTCAGCGCGCTGATCCACGCCGCGACGATGGTCACCGCGGGCGTGTTCATGGTGTGCCGCCTGTCGCCGATGTTCGTCACGTCCGACACGGCGATGATGCTCGTGACCTATGTCGGCGCCGCGACCGCGATCTTTGCCGCGACCGTCGCCACGGTCCAGAACGACATCAAGCGCGTGGTCGCTTATTCGACCTGTTCGCAGCTCGGCTACATGTTCTTCGCCGCCGGCAGCGGGGCGTTCGGCGCGTCGATGTTCCATTTGTTCACCCACGCCTTTTTCAAGGCATTGCTGTTCCTCGGCGCGGGATCGGTGATCCACGCGATGCACCATGAGCAGGACATGCGCTACTATGGCGGCTTGCGGAAACAGATCCCGCTGACCTTCTGGGCGATGGTCGCGGGCACGCTGGCGATCACCGGGGTCGGGATCATGGGCGTGTTCGGCTTCGCCGGTTTCTACTCGAAGGATTCGATCCTCGAGAGCGCGTTCGCCAGCGGCACGACCGCCGGCGGGGTCGCCTTCTTCCTCGGCGCGCTCGCCGCCTTGCTCACCAGCTTCTATTCGTGGCGGCTGATCTTCCTGACCTTCTTCGGCACCGCGCGCTGGGCGGGGAGCGAGCATATCCAGCACGCCACGCACCACGTTCATGAGGATGCCGGCGAAGTCACCTCGGACCTCGACAGCGCGCAGGACCATGGCCACGCGACGGTCGAGGGCACCGCCGGTTACCATCCGCACGAAAGTCCGGTCTCGATGCTCATCCCGCTCGGGCTGCTGGCGTTCGGCGCAGTGTTCGCGGGCTTCGCGTTCGAGCATGTCTTCGTCTCGCCCGAGGGCGGTGAATTCTGGCGCGGCAGCCTCGCCTTCAGCGAGCAGCTCGCCCACGCCGCGCATGAGGTGCCGCTGTGGGTCAAGCTGACCCCGTTGGCGGTGATGTTGGCCGGGCTCGCGATCGCCTATCGCAACTATATCGCCAGGCCCGGCGCCCCCGCCGCCTTCGTCGCGCAGTTTAGCGGGCTGCACAATTTCCTCATGCACAAATGGTATTTCGACGAATTGTACGACGTCATCTTCGTCCGTCCGGCGATGGCGCTCGGGCGCTTCTTCTGGAAGCGCGGCGACGAGCAGACCATCGACCGCTTCGGTCCGCATGGCGCTGCGGTCGCGGTCGGCTTCGGCAATCGCCTGACTGCGCGGCTCCAGTCGGGGTTCGTCTATAGCTATGCGTTGGTGATGCTGCTCGGGCTGATTGCGGCGACAAGCTGGGTGTTGTGGTGGGCAGCGTGAGCGGTCTCCCGATGTTGACGCTGATGATCTTTATCCCGCTGATCGCCGGGATCATCGCTTTGTTCCTGTCGGCGAGCGGGGCGCGGTGGCTCGCGCTGATCGCGACGCTGGTCGATCTCGCGCTCGGAATTGCGCTGTGGGTCGCTTACGACCCCAATGGCGCGCAGTGGCAGTTCGTCGAGCATGTCGGGTTGAGCGGCAGCGGCAGCGTCGCCTGGGCGCTCGGGATCGACGGCATTGCGCTGATGCTGATCATGCTCAGCGTATTCCTGATGCCGATTTGCATTGGCGCATCGTGGCGCGCGATCGAGAAGCGCGTGCCCGAATATATGGCCGCCTTCCTGCTGATGGAGGCGCTGATGATCGGCGTATTCGCGGCGCAGGATTTGCTATTGTTCTACATTTTCTTCGAGGGCGGGCTGATCCCGATGTACCTCATCATCGGCATCTGGGG
>JAJAYY010000109.1 GCA_026785965.1 Sphingomonas bacterium | reverse complement strand
GGGCAATACCGATCGCCGCCGCCTCGGCCACGCCGGGACAGCCGGTAGCGGCATTTTCGAGCTCGATCGAGCTGATCCATTCGCCACCCGACTTGATCACGTCCTTCGAGCGGTCGGTGATCTGCATCGCCCCGTCGGGATGGAGCGCGGCGACGTCGCCGGTGTCGAACCAGCCGTCGGCGTCGATCGCGGGCGCTTCATGCTTGAAATAGCGTCCGCCGACCCACGCGCCGCGGACCAGCAGATTGCCGCTCGACACGCCATCGCGCGGGAGGATGGCGCCGCTGTCGTCGACGGTCTTCAATTCGATCCCGAACGGAATTCGCCCCTGGCGCGCAGTCCAGGCGAGTTGGTCGGCGTCGCTCAGCGCGTCCCAGTTGCGCGGCGGCCCGGCAAGCGTTCCGATCGGCGAGGTTTCGGTCATCCCCCACGCATGGCCGACCGCGATCCCGCGCTTGCGGAACCAGTCGATCATCGCCCGCGGCGCGGCCGAGCCGCCGATGGTGACCGTCTTGAGCGGCCCGAGGTCGTCGCCGGTCGCCTCGATATAAGCGATCATCGTCATCCAGATTGTCGGCACTCCGGCGGAGTGGGTCACCCCCTCCTCGCGGAACAATTCGACCATCCGGTCGGGGCGGTAATCGGCCGACAGCACCAATTTGCACCCGGTCAGCGGCGCCGCCCACGGCAGCCCCCAGGCATTGGCGTGAAACATCGGCACGATCGGCAAGGCGACCGAGCGCACCGACAGGTCGAAACAATCGGGCTGAATTTCGGCCAGCGCGTGGAGCATGGTCGAGCGATGCTCATACAACACGCCCTTGGGGTGGCCGGTGGTGCCGCTGGTGTAGCACAGCCCGCACGGCTCGCGCTCGTCGCCCTCGACCCATTTGTAGACCCCGTCGTGCGCGGCGATCCAGTTGTCGAACCCTGGGTCGGCCGCTGGTGCGTCGGCGGGGCGGTCGAAGCAGATGTAATGGCGGATCGTCGGCCAGCGCGGCTTCATCCGCTCGACCAGCGCGGCGAAGGCATGGTCGTAGAGCAGGACCACGTCTTCGGCATGGTTGGCGATATAATCGAGCTGGTCGTCGAACAGGCGCGGATTGAGCGTGTGCAGCACCCCGCCCATCCCGATCACGCCATACCAGGCGGTGAGATGCTTGGCGTGGTTCATGGCCAGCGTGGCGATGCGGTCGCCCTTGACGCACCCGAGCGCCTCAAGCGCCTGCGCCATGCGCCGCGCTTCGTGGGCGATCGATCGCCAATTGGTGCGGGTGGTGGTGCCGTCGGCCCACGCGGTGACGACCTCGCCCGCGCCATGTTCGCGTGTCGCATGATCGACCAGCCGCATGACCCTGAGCGGCCAGTCCTGCATTGCTCCAAGCTTCGACACGGCTGTCCCCTGTTACGCGCCAGATCCGAGCGCGTGGAGACTTGCCTTTAATCGACCGTTGATCAAGCGGAATTTAACGGTTTTCCACGCCTCAGAACGGCAGTTTGAAGCCCGGAGGCAAAGCCATCCCACTGGTCATCTTGGACATTTCCTCACCCGCGGCGGAATCGGCCTTGGTCTTGGCGTCGTTCAGGGCGGCGGTGATCAGATCCTCGAGCATCGATTTTTCGGCGACGCTCATCAGACTGTCGTCGATCGCGATGCCAAGGATTCGGCCCTTGGCGGTGGCGCGGACCTTGACCAGCCCGCCCCCGGCGGCGCCCTCGACCTCGATCTGATCGAGATTGTCCTGGGCTTTTTGCAATTCGGCCTGCGCGTTCTGCGCCATTGCCATGATTTCTTCGAAACTCGGCATGTCAGGCCTCTTTCTGGGTCACAGTGTCCAAGGTGGCGTCGGGGAAAGCGTCGAGCAAGGCCCGCACTGAAGGTTCGTCGAGGATTTCGGCGCGGGCGCGTTCCTCGGCCATCGCCTGTTGCTGATGGAGCGAGGGCGCGCCGGGCTCGTCGGTCAGGCGAATCTGCCACGCCTGGCCGGTCGCCTCCTTCGCCGCAGCGGCAAGGTCGCGCGTGAAATCGGCGCCCAATGGCTTCAATGGCTTGAGCACGAGCTCGCCCGGCGCGAAGCTGACCAGCCCGACATTGTCGTGCAATTGGAGCGCGATCAGCTTCTTGCCGATCGCCTCGATCGCCGCGATCAAGCCGGCGAAGTCGGCGGGTGCCGCCGCGCTTGGTGCTGGCGATGGTGCAGTCGGCGAGCGCGCCGCCGCTGGGGCCACCGCCACCGCCCCGCCGCTCGCCAGCTGCGCGATCAACGTCGCCGGATCGGGCAAATCGGCGGCGTGGATCAGCCGCAGCAGCGCCATCGTCGCCGCTTCATGCGGATCGGGCGCGATGCCGACGTCGGTCAGGCCCTTCAAGAGTAACTGCCACAAGCGGTGGAGCGCGGCCCAAGGGATACTTCCGGCCAGCGCGCGTGATGCCTCGCGTTCCTCGACCGACTGGAGCGCGTCGTCGGGCGCGCCGGCCTTGGCGCGGGTGATCGCGTGGAGCGATTCCATCAGCCCGCGGAGCAAAGCGGCGGGCTCGACCCCGAGCGAGTGCGCCTCGTCGAGCTGGGCCAGCGTCGCCGCGGCGTCGCCCGCCAGCACGCTGTCGAGCAAGCGGCGAATCCGCCCGCGATCGGCCAGCCCGAGCATCGATCGCACTTCGACCGCGGTGACCTTGCCCTCTCCGTGTGCGATTGCCTGGTCGAGGATCGACAGGCCATCGCGCGCGCTGCCCTCGGCGGCCCGCGCAATCGTCTGCAGCGCCTCATCCTCGATCTCGACCCCCTCGGCGCGCGCGACATAAGCAAAATGGTCGGCGAGCTTGCCCGCCGGGATGCGGCGCAAGTCGAACCGCTGGCAGCGCGACAGCACCGTCACCGGGACCTTGCCGACCTCGGTCGTGGCGAACAGGAATTTGACGTGCGCGGGCGGCTCCTCGAGCGTCTTCAATAGCGCGTTGAAGGCGTTCTTCGACAGCATGTGGACTTCGTCGATGATGTAGATCTTGTAGCGCGCCGAGACCGCGGCATAGCGCACCGCCTCGATGATCTCACGCACGTCGTCGACCCCGGTGTGGCTCGCGGCGTCCATCTCGATCACGTCGATGTAGCGGCCCTCGGCGATCGCCACGCACGGCTCACACACCCCGCACGGCTCGATCGTCGGCCCGCCCTGCCCGTCGCGCCCGATGCAATTGAGCGCCTTCGCCACCAGCCGCGCGGTCGAGGTCTTGCCGACCCCGCGCACCCCGGTCAGCAGGAAGGCATGCGCGATCCG
>JAJAYY010000108.1 GCA_026785965.1 Sphingomonas bacterium | reverse complement strand
GTCGTCGGGCGAGTGGCCCGACTTGCTGCTAATCGACGGCGGAAAGGGACAGCTCAGCGTAGTATGCGAGATCATGGAGAATGCCGGGGTCCACGACATTCCGGTGATCGGGGTCGCCAAGGGCCCCAACCGCAATGCCGGGCGCGAGACTTTCCACTTACCCAATGGCCGCGAAGTGACCTTTCCGCCCAACGCTCCCTTGCTATTCTATCTCCAGCGGCTGCGCGACGAGGCGCATCGCTTCGCGATCGGGACGCATCGCGCCAAGCGCGCCAAGAGCTTGACCACCTCGACGTTGGACGAAGTCCCCGGGATCGGGCCCAACCGCAAGCGTGCGCTGCTGATGCATTTCGGGACGGCGCGGGCGGTTAAGGGCGCTGCGTTGGTCGATCTTGAACGCGCGCCGGGGATCAGCAAGGCGATGGCGCGCCAGCTCCACGACTATTTTCACCCTCGTGGGTAGCGGGCGCGGCTGATGCGTTTCACCACGCCCGCGATCGTCGTCGCACTTCGACCGCATGGCGAACATGGCGCGGTGGTGCGGCTGATGACTCCCGAGCATGGGCTTCAAGCGGCCTATGTCCGCGGCGCGCGCGGCAAACGCATGCGGCCGGTGCTGATCGCCGGGAACCTGGTCGAAGCAACGCTTTCGGCGCGCACCGAAAGCCAACTCGCGCACGCCACAATCGAACTGTGCCACAGCCGTGCGCCGCTGCTCAGCGAACCATTACCGGCGGCGGCGATCGACTGGGTAACTGCGCTCACCGCGACCATCTTGCCCGAGGCTCAGCCGTACCCGCGCCTCTATGCCGCGCTCGACGGCCTGCTCGCCGCGATCGAGGCGGCGCCGGCGGCAAGCGGGTGGGGCGCGGCACTGGTGCGCTATGAATTGCTGCTTCTCGCCGAACTCGGCTTTGGGCTCGACCTGACCCGCTGCGCGGTGTCGGGCGATCGCGCGGACCTGATCGCGGTCAGCCCGCGATCGGGGCGCGCAGTCGGCGCTACCGAAGCCGCGCCATATCTCGGCAAACTGCTTCCTTTGCCGCGCTTCGTGGGCGAGGGCGGCGAGGCGAGCTGGCCCGACATCCTCGACGGTCTGGCGCTGAGCGGCCATTTTTTGCAGCGCGACCTCATCACCGACCGTGCGGTGGCGGTCGGCGAGGCCCGCGTCCGGCTCATCGATCGCTTGCGCCGTGCCGCCGGAGTGGCCTAGCCTTGGCCATGGCCGACACGCTCGCAATGTTCTTCCCTTATGTTGCCGAGACCAAAGGCGTGGTGGTGCGGGTCGCGGTGTCCTATCTTGCCGACCAATCCTCGCCGGCGGCGGGACGCTGGTTCTGGTCTTACCATATCCGGATCGAGAACCACCGCGATGAGGCGGTGCAATTGCTTGCCCGCCACTGGGTCATCAACGACGCACGCGGCAATGTTCATGAAGTGCGCGGCGCTGGAGTAGTCGGGGACACGCCGCGGATCCCCGCCGGGGACAGCTACGACTATGTTTCGGGCTGTCCGCTCGATACCGGCTCGGGTTCGATGACCGGCCAATTCCACATGGTCGATGAGCAGGGATCGACCTTCGACATTGCGATTCCGCGTTTCGAGCTAGCCGGGCCGAACGATAGCGAACCCAATTGATTTGTCCGCTTCGGAACGTGATCACTCCGAAAGCGTATTAATTTCGAGCGTACCGCAAAATCCATGGTAGGATCGTGTTGTTGTCGCGTTTCGGGAGAACTTCACATGCTTAGTCTTTGCAATGGCCTTGCCGCCGGGATCGGGATCTTGATCGTTCCCCAGGTGGCTGTCGCTCAGTCGGCCTGGACGCCAGGCGCTGAAATCGTCGGCCAGTCGGTCCAGGTGCAGACCGCCGGCGTGACCAACACCGTCTATTTTGACGCAGGCGGCACGGCGCGGATCATCACGCCCGCGGGCAATGTCGTTCCCGCCACGTGGAGCGCGGGCAATCAGCAGCTTTGCCTGATGTCGGGCGGTGCGCAGGAATGCTGGCCGTATCAGTCGCCATTCCAGGCGGGACAGCAGATGACGCTGACCAGCAGCTGCCAGGCGACGTCGTCATGGGTGGCCAATGGCACCAATCCGATGCAGCAGGCCGAACCGGTCTCCCAGCCCGAACGCGGTTGATCGCAAACGGACAAACAAAAACGGCCGCGGAACACCGCAGCCGTTTTTTTGTGTCCGAACGACAGGACGACGATCGATCGACTCGCCTTAGTTGGGGCTGACCGGCTGATTATTGTCGCTGTCGCGCAGCAACGCCCACAGGCCGATGCCCAGCGCAATCGCGCCGAGGCCAAGCAACAGGGGCGAGATGCCGGACGCGGCCTGCGCTACCGCGACCGGGTAAGCCACGGGTGCTTCGGCGACCGGAACGACCGGCGCGTCAACCGCGGGAAGCACGCACCCTTGCGCCGGTGCGCCTTGGGCCGTGGTCGCAGCGGCGCTGGTCGCGGCAACCGCCGCAGCGCTGCCGCAAAGCGCAACACGCGACTGGCTCGATGCGAACAGGCTCAGTGCGACAATCGGGCTGATCGAGGATGACGGAATCTGGCGGGCGGCGACTGGAGCGGCGTAAGCCACCGACGATGAAAACATCGTCGCGACCGCCACAATCCCACACACTTTGCGATACAAGCCCACGCGCGCCATAGCTCGCTCCCTAACACAGACGCCAAGTCCTACAAGATTAATTGCCACATGTTAAGGGCTTATCTCACGTCGATTGGCTATTTCCGGAAACGCCGCGCAACGCATTAGGTTGCACGATGCCGAGCGGGAATTTACCACGCCGTGGTGCCGCTGCCCCACTCGCCAATGGCGAGCGGAGGTTTGATTGACTGGCGAAGGGGTGTTTAAGTGGCGCAAGGCGGCAAGAACAGCGCGGAACTGCCAATATCGCCGCGGCCGCTGGTGATCATGTCGGCCAACAGCTGCTGGAATATCGTCAATTTCCGTGCCCATCTGGTGCGCGACCTGATCCGGCGCAGGTACCGGGTCATCGTGATTGCGCCCGCCGACGAACGCCAGGCCGCGGTGACCGCGCTTGGCGCCGAATTTCGTTCCATCAGCCTCAACAGTGCGGGCTTATCGGTGATCGAGGACGTTCGATCGGTGCTGGCCTATGACCGGCTGTTCCGCGAGCTTCGTCCGGACTTTTTTCTCGGTTTCACGGCCAAGCCCAATATCTACGGCTCGATCGCCGCCCAGCGGCACGGAATCCGGGTGGTCAACAATATCAGCGGCCTCGGCACGGCGTTTATCCGCCGCGGGCCGCTCCAATTGCTGGTCGCCGGCTTGTACCGCGCCGCGTTGCGCCGTTCGTCGACGGTGTTTTTCCAGAATCCGGACGATCGCGCCTTGTTCGTGGGGCGGCGATTGGTGCGCGAGGAGCAGGCCGGTCTGCTGGCCGGATCGGGGATCGATCTCGACCATTTCGCGCCTCGTCCGCTCCCGCCCGCCGACGATCGTCCGTTACGCTTCCTACTCGTCGCGCGGATGCTGCGCGACAAGGGTGTGGTCGAATATGTGGACGCGGCGCGCCTGCTCCGGGCACAAGGCAAAGCGGTGCACTTCGCGCTGCTCGGCCCGGGCGATGCCGACAACCGCACCGCGATCTCGCTTGAGGAGCTCGCCGCGTGGCAAGCCGAGGGGGTGGTCGATTACCTTGGCGCGGACGATGACGTCCGCTCGCACATCGCCGCTGCCGACTGCGTCGTCCTTCCATCCTATCGCGAAGGCCTGCCGCGCAGCTTGATCGAGGCCGCAGCAATGGCGCGACCGGTCATCACCACCGACGTTCCGGGCTGCCGCTAGGCGATCGAGGAGGGTGTGACCGGCTTTCTGTGTGCGGTATGCTCAGCGCCATCGCTCGCCGCGGCCATGGGGAAGTTCATCGATCTCACCCCCGACGAGCGCGCGGCGATGGGCCAGCGGGGGCGCGATCGAGCGGTCCGCATCTATGATCAGGCGCTGGTCAGCGCCGCTTATGCCACGGCGCTGGATCAATGAAGCCCATCGCGGCGTTCAGCCCATCGCAGCGTTCAGCTCGGGCAAAACAATCGGCGAGTAATTAGCAAGTATGTTTATCGATTCCCTTTCAGCACGGCCCGGGCCCTCCCGGCCCAGCGTTCCCGACGGCCACCGCGTTTATGCGGTGGGCGACGTGCACGGCCGCGATGACCTGCTCGACGAGTTGCTTGAACTGATCGAGGCCGACAACGGCCGTCGCGGCGCGGCGACGAGCCGGATGGTGTTCCTCGGCGATCTGATCGATCGCGGGCCAGGGTCGGCTGCGGTGATCGAGCGGCTGCGGACTTATCCGACCGAGCCGATCGCGCCGCTGTTCCTGCTCGGCAATCATGAAGAGGTGTTGCTGCGGATCCTCAATGGCGAGGTCGACCTGATCGAGAGCTGGCTCCGGTTCGGCGGGGCCGAATGCCTGCGCAGTTACGGGGTCGACCCGGCTCGCTTGCGCGATACCGACCGGCGCCGCGTCATGGACCTCATTCGCGACGCCATCCCCGCCGAGCACGCTACTTTCCTCGGCGAATTCGCCGACACGCTGCGAATCGGCGAGTATTTGTTCGTTCATGCCGGAATTCGCCCAGGGGTCGCGCTCAACGACCAGCTTCAATCCGACCTGCGCTGGATCAGGGCTCCGTTCCTCGACGCGGTCGACGATCACGGGTTCGTCGTCGTCCACGGCCACACGATCAGCCACCGCGTCGACGAGCGCGACAATCGCATCGGGCTCGATACCGGCGCTTATCGTTCGGGGGTGCTCACCGCGATGGGGGTCGAGGGCAGCGGGCGCTGGTATCTGCAAACTGGCGGCGCGGGATGATTAGGCAAGGGCGCATGGGGATGGCTCGCCAAGCGCATGTTGCGCGGCTAGAGCGAATCCGCTGCGTGCGAGTGTGAGGAGCGTTATGCGAGATTTGACATCGATTATGACCAAGCACCGGACTAACCAGCTGATGTCCATCGCGGCGGCAGCGCTGCTGCTCGGCGCCTGCGCGGACAAGCGCGGCGGTCCGATCCCTTACAATGTGAGCGATTTTGGAGCGCCCGACGCCCCGACCATCGTCCCGCTTGAGCAGGGCTACCGCATCGCGCCGCTCGATACGTTGACGGTCAAGGTGTTCAAAATGCCCGATCTGTCGGGCGACTATGAAGTCGATTTGACCGGCCAGATCTCGATGCCGCTGATCGGCGAGATCGGGGCGGTTGAACTGACCACTGCCGAACTCGACAAACGGTTGACCCAGAAATTGGGCGAGCGTTACCTCGAAAATCCCGACGTCAGTGTTGGCGTGAAATCATCGACCCGGCGCAGCGTCACGGTCGACGGCGCGGTCACTAAAGCGGGTTCGTTCCCGATCAGCGGGTCGCTGACCCTGATGCAGGCGGTGGCCAACGCCGGCGGCACCTCGCCCGAGGCCAATGCCCGCCGAGTCGCGGTGTTCCGCCAGATCAACGGCAAGCGCCAGGCGGCGGCGTTCGACCTTGCCAGCATTCGCCGCGGCGAAGTTGAGGATCCCGCGATCTTCGCCGGCGACATCATCGTCGTCGACGGATCGTCGATCAAGGCGGTGCAGAAGCAGATTTTGAACAATCTGCCGATCCTGTCGATTTTCCGTCCATTCTGATCCATTGCATGGTTAAGAAGCGCGGCAACAACGAGGCGGTTGACTGGTGAGCAATAGAGTAATCGTCGCGGGGCGTGAGCCCTCGCAGCTTGCGGACCCGCTCGCCTTCCGGACCGCCGGCACCGCTGGCGGGCAGGACGATCGTGGCGCGCTTGATTTCGCGAACATCGTGCGGATCTTGCGTGAATGGCGCTGGCTGATCCTGGGCGCAGTGGCGCTTGGGCTTGCCTTGGGGATCATCGCGACGCTGCTGACCACACCGATGTACCGCGCGTCGGCCACGCTGGAGGTCAATCCGCCGTCGGTTGAAATCCTCGATGAGCGGCAGCGCGAATCGGGCTCCTCCTCACCAAGCAGCTGGGATTTCGTCATCACTCAAGTCGGACTGCTCACCAGTCGCAGCCTCGCCGAGCGCGTGGCCCAGGAT
>JAJAYY010000107.1 GCA_026785965.1 Sphingomonas bacterium | reverse complement strand
CTGCAATCATTCATCCGCCACGCCGCGAGCCCGCTGACCCACGCCGCCTGCGCCGCCCATTCGCCGCTCGCCCCGATCCGCCCCAGGTCGGCCACCCGGCGGGTATCGGTGTCGCGCCCCAGCACATAATAAATCCACGCCACGCGCTGTGCCGCTTCGGCCCGCGCCTCGGCCGACAGCATCGGCGCCGACGCCGTCAGCAACGCCTCGGCGCCTGGCGCATCGTCTATTTCGACCAGTGGCTGAAGCGCGGCGCGCAGCGCGTCGGCGGCAGGCTCGCCCGACACCGCCTTGGCGCGGCCGCGGCGCGGCGCGACTCCCAACCCGACCGTGGCGTGGGTGCCGACGACCGGCGGCGGATCGAGTGCCCCACGTGCCATCGCCATGCGCTGCACCTGGTCGGCCTGGGGCAGGTCGGGGGCTTCGGCCAGCAAAGCGAGCAGCGGAGCGAGCTCGACCCGCGGCGAAGCCTTGGCGGTGAACAGCTCGGCCTTGGCGACCGGCTTGAGCGGGCCGTCGGGAAGCGCCGCGACCCCCCTTTCCGCGCCATACCAGTCGCCGCCGCGAATCGCCGCGAACACTCCGCGCCAGTCGGTCGGAACCGCGCGCGGCGCGACATAATCATGGACCGATCCGGCCTGGTCCGCCGGGGTCGGCTGGGAAGGCAGTGGCGGGTTGACCGGCGCCAGCGGGTCCTGCTGGGCAAATGCCGGCGATGCGCTCGCCAGCATCAGGATCATCAAGCCGCGCATCATCAGCCTTCCTCGCTCATCAACAACAACAGATCCTTCCACGCCAGCGCCTTGTCCGACGGGCGCTGGAGCAGCCAGCGCGGGTGGAAGGTAGCGACAGTGCGCACCCCTTCGACGCGGTGGACCCGGCCGCGCGCGCTGGCCAGCGGGTGGCCGGTCAGTGCCCGCGCCGGGGCATCGCCGAACAACAAAAGCCGCTCGGGCCTGGCGAGGCGGACATGGTCGCGCGCGATCTCGCCGCAGCGCGCGATCTCGTCGCCCGAGAGCTTGGCGCCCGGGGCGTGGAAGCAAGCGAGCGTCGCGAGATAGGCTGCCTCGCTGTCGATCTCGATCGCGGCGAGCATGCGCTGCGCCAGCGCCCACGCCTCGCCCGCCAAGGGGCGGCCCGCGGCACTGTCCTGCGCCGAGGGGATATCGGCCAACAGCATCAACGGCGCGCCCTCGGCACCGAGCGGGAGCACCCGCTTTGCCCCGGCGCGCGCCAGCGGCAAGTCGGGCGCGCCGTCGAGCCACGAGCGGAACGCGGCAAGGTCGGCCGGGGCCTCGCTCGGCGAAAGCGCAGCTTTGGGCGCAGCGGCTACCACCGGGGCGGAACGGCGCCAGTCGCGCGGCGTCTCACTCACGGCGACATCGACCCCCGAATCGATCCACCAGCCGAGCAAGCGCGCCGCTGCGGCCTGGTCGATCACTATCTCGCTTGCGCTTTGCCCACCCATCGTCCTTCTCTCGACCAAGGTTGACGGCGCGGTCAAGGAATTGGCAGGGCTGTCCTGCCCAAGTGACGGCCAGGCGCGACGAGAGGCGCGACGAACCGCGCATCATGAAGCGTGCAGGAGAGAAGCGCATGAGCGACCGCGAATCGATGGAATATGATGTCGTCATCGTCGGCGCGGGCGTTGCCGGGCTGTCGGCGGCGATCCGCCTCAAGCAATTGGCGCAGGACAAGGGCCGCGACATCGGGGTCTGCGTGCTCGAAAAAGGCAGCGAGGTTGGCGCGCATATCCTGAGCGGCGCGGTGATCGACCCGAAGGCACTGAACGAGCTGATCCCCGACTGGCAGGACAAGGGCTCGCCGCTGACCGTGCCGGTGGCCGAAAACCTCCATTGGGTGTTGTCGAGCAAAAGCAAATTCGCGCTGCCGCACCTGTTCCTGCCGCCGTTCATGAACAATAAGGGCACCTACAGCGCGAGCCTCGGCAATCTGACGCGCTGGCTCGGCGCCCAGGCGGAGGAGCTGGGGGTCGAGATCTTCCCCGGTTTCGCCGCCGCCGAAGTGCTGTTCAACGACGATGGCTCGGTCAGGGGTGTCGCAACGGGAGATATGGGAGTCGCGCGTGATGGCACCCACCGCCCCGATTACCAGCCGGGGATGGAGCTCCACGCACGCTACACCTTGTTCGCCGAAGGCGCGCGCGGCCATCTGACCAAGGAACTGGCGCGCATCTTCGATCTGCGCAAGGATTCAGGACCACAGGTTTACGGCATCGGAATCAAGGAGTTGTGGGATGTTCCTGCCGACCAGCATCATCCAGGGCGGGTGATCCACACTCAGGGTTGGCCGCTTAGCGACGCATGGGGCGGGGGGTTTTTATACCATCAGGACAATGGCCAAATTGCCTTGGGCTTCGTCGTCGCGCTCGATTACCAGAACCCTTATCTGTCGCCGTTCGAGGAGTTCCAGCGGTGGAAAACCCACCCCGCGATCCGCGTCGAAATAGAGGGCGGCAAGCGCGTCTCTTACGGGTCGCGCGCGATCAATGAGGGCGGGTGGCAAGCGATTCCAAAGCTCGCGTTCCCCGGCGGCGCGTTGATCGGTTGTGCGGCGGGGTTCGTCAACGTGCCGCGGATCAAGGGCAGTCACACGGCGATGAAATCGGCGATGCTTGCCGCCGAGGCCGCGTTCGAAGCGATCGGCGCCGACCGCCGTCACGACACGCTCAAGACCTACGAGCCGATGGTCCGGTCGAGCTGGATCGCCGACGAGCTCAAGATCGTGCGCAACGCCCAGCCGGCAATCGCCAAGTGGGGCGGGACGATCGGCACCGTCTTCGCCGGCCTCGACATGTGGCTCAATTTTCTCAAGCTCAAGACGCCGTGGACGCTCAAGCACCACCCCGATCACAAGGCGATCGGGCGCAAAGAGCATTTTCATCCGATTGCTTATCCCAAGCCAGACGGGAAGCTGACCTTCGACATATTGTCGTCGGTGTTCCTGTCAAACACCAATCATGCGGAGGATCAGCCGGTCCATTTGACCTTGAAGGACGCCGAGGTGCCGATCACGGTCAACCTCGCACTCTACGACAGCCCCGAGACGCGCTACTGTCCGGCGGGGGTCTATGAGATCATCGAGGAGGCCGGTTCACCGCGGCTTCAGATCAACGCGCAGAATTGTGTCCACTGCAAGACGTGCGACATCAAGGACCCAACCCAGAACATCAACTGGG
>JAJAYY010000106.1 GCA_026785965.1 Sphingomonas bacterium | reverse complement strand
CGGCCCCGACGCTCGGCGGTGGCGGCAAGCCCGCGCCGATCGTCTCGCCATTCGATATATCGCTCAAGGTCGGGACCGTCGCCGAAGCCAGCGTGTCCGATGTCGATGACGCGATCCGCGCTGCGTCCGCCGCGCAGCACGCTTGGGATGCGCTTGGCGGCGAAGCACGCGCTAATTTGCTCGACGGCGCTGCCGATCTGTTCGAGCAGCGTCGCGAAGATTTATTCTCTCTGTGCATTCGCGAAGCAGGCAAGACTCTTCCCGACGCCGTGCTCGAAGTGCGCGAGGCAGTTGATTTTCTGCGTTATTACGCGAGCGAAGCGCGCCGCTTGTTCACCGCGCCGACCCCGCTTCCCGGCCCGACCGGCGAGATCAACGAGCTTCGCCTCCACGGCCGCGGGGTATTCGTTTGCATCAGTCCGTGGAATTTTCCGCTCGCGATCTTCATCGGTCCAGTCGCGGCAGCGCTCGCCGCGGGCAACGCCGCGATCGCCAAACCCGCCGAGCAAACCCCGCTGATTGGTGCCCTGGCGATCGAGTTGATGCATCTCGCCGGAATCCCCCGCGATGTGGTACAAATCATCCCTGGCGACGGGAAGGTCGGCGCCGCGCTGACCGCGCACCCGCTGATCGCCGGGGTTGCCTTCACCGGCTCAACCGGCACCGCTAAGGCGATCAACCGCAACCTCGCCGATCGCGACGGCGCGATCCTTCCGCTGATCGCCGAAACCGGCGGCCAGAATGTCATGATCGTCGATTCATCGGCGCTCCCCGAACAGGTCACCCGCGACGTCATCGCATCCTCGTTCCAGAGCGCGGGGCAGCGCTGCTCGGCCTTGCGCGTGTTGTTCGTCCAGGACGATGTCGCCGAGGGGATGCTGGCGATGATTGCGGGGGCGATGGAGGCGCTGACGATTGGCAATCCGACCGAACTTGCGACCGATGTCGGCCCGGTGATCGACGCACAGGCCAAGGCCGCGCTCGACGACCACCTCGCCGATCTCGCCGACAAGGGTAAATTCCTCGCGCGTCTGCCGCTTCCCTCCAACCACGGCCATTTCGTCACGCCGGTCATGGTCGAAATCGCCAGCCTTGCCGATCTCGATGCCGAGCATTTCGGCCCGATTCTCCACGTCGTTCGCTGGAAATCGGGCGAGCTCGATCAGGTCGTCGCGGCGATCAATGCCACCGGATATGGCCTCACCCTCGGCTTGCAAAGCCGGATCGACACCACCCGCTTGTTCGTCGAAGCCAACGCCCGGGTCGGCAATCTCTACGTCAACCGCAACCAGATCGGCGCGGTGGTCGAAAGCCAGCCGTTTGGCGGGGAGGGGCTTTCGGGCACCGGACCCAAGGCCGGCGGGCCGCATTATGTCGCGCGCTTCGCGACCGAACGCGTCACCTGCATCGACACCACTGCAGCGGGCGGAAACGCGTCGTTGATGGCGGCGATCGACTAAGCGCGCGCCAAGCTGGAAAAATGGCTCCCCGGGTAGGATTCGAACCTACGACCATTCGATTAACAGTCGAACGCTCTACCACTGAGCTACCGAGGATCACCGCCCCGCGAACGAAGCGAGAGCGCCTATAGCGCGCTTACCGAACGTTGCAAGCGCGCAAGCGCCCAAATGCCCCGTCTGCGGCCTAAAAATCAGCTCGCGAATTGCTCCATCGCGATGCGCTCGTCGAGCGCGTGTTCGGGATCGAACAGAAGTGTCAGCGAGCGCGTCCGGTCGAGCTTCACATCGACGCTCACGACATCGCGCACTTCAAACTGGTCGGCCACCGCCGACACTGGGCGATTGGCGGCTTCGAGCACGCGAAAGCGGACCGTGACGTCGTCGGGCAGGATCGCGCCGGACCAGCGCCGCGGGCGGAACGCGCTGATCGGGGTCAGCGCCAGCATCCGTGCCGCCAGCGGCAGGATCGGGCCGTTGGCGCTCAGATTATAGGCGGTCGATCCCGCCGGGGTCGCGACCAGCACCCCGTCGGCAACCAGTTCGGGCATCACCACGCGGCCATTGACGCTCAATTCGAGCTTGGCCGTCTGGCGAGTTTCGCGCAGCAGCGACACTTCGTTGATCGCCGGGTGCGACAGCGTCTCGCCGCTGACCGTGGTTGCGCGCATGTCGAGCGGGGTGACCGTGATCCGCTTGGCAGCGTTGATCCGCGCGGCGAGCTGGTCGATCCGCCACTCGTTCATCAAAAAGCCGACCGTGCCGCGGTTCATTCCGAAAACCGGCTTGGGCGCACCATTTTCGAGCATGTCGTGGAGCGTGCTGAGCATGAACCCGTCGCCGCCCAGCGCGACCAGCGTCTCGGCCGTACTCGCCTCGGCCCAGCGATAGCGGCGCCTGAGCATCGCCTCGGCCGCACTCGCGGCGCTGGTCGGGCTCGCCACCAGTCCGATCCCGGCCGCAGCCAGGTCTCGCTCGGCAGCAATCGGATTACGCTCGGCGGGCAATTGGCCTCTCCTGGAGACGGTCGGGGCGGGGGTAAGCATAGCGATGTCGCGCGGCGATGCCACTGTCCCGTATCGGGGCGCGCCAAAGCCCGCACTTGGCCTGCGCTTGGTCCGCGTTCATGAGCCTGATTATGTTGAAGTGGCGTAATTTATTCGGCGGCAATCGCAGTTCCGATCGTCCGCAGGCCGTGGCCGCCCAGCCGCGCCGCGACCGGTCCCTCGAAGCGGCGCTCGCGCGCGACGAAATCCAGGTCCTGTTCCAACCCCAGATCGAGCCTGCGACAGGCCGAATCGCCGGGGTCGAGGCGCTTGCCCGCTGGACTGGTGCAGCCAACCCTGAAGCCTTGTTCGAGCGCGCTGAGGCCGCTGGCCTGTCCGAGCGCCTGTCGCGGACAATTCAACGCAAGGCGCTGCGCATTGTCGGCCGGTGGAGCGGAGCGCTGGCCACCCTCAATCTGTCGATCAACCTGTTGCCGCGTGATCTCGACCGGCGCGGATTCGACGCGTGGTTCCTCGCCGAGATCGCTGCTGCCGGGCTCGACCCACGTCGAATCACCGCCGAGATTGTCGAAAGCGCCTTGCTTCAGGATCGCCCAGCGGTCGCTCGGCGTCTCGCCCGGCTTCGTGCCCAGGGCGTGCGAATTGCCGTCGACGATTTTGGCACTGGCTATGCGAACCTCGCTTACCTCACCTCGCTTCCGCTCGACGCGATCAAGATCGATCGCGCGCTGGTTGCCGACATGGTCGGCCGCAGCCGTGACCGGATCGTCGTCAAGGCCATGCTCTCGATGGCGCGCGAACTCGACCTGAAGGTCGTGGTCGAAGGGGTCGAAAGCCTTGCCCAACTCGAGTTGCTCGCAGAGTGGGGCTGCGACCTCTATCAGGGATTCGTTGGCGCCGGCGCGCTCGACGAAAGCGAACTCAGCCGCTTTGTCCTCGCTTCCCACCGCCTCGCCGCTTAGGCCAGTTCAAACGCCTTCGCCGGACCCTTCTCGCTCGCCGCGACCACACGCATCAGTCCGCGTGACAGTTGCAGCGCGCCGTTAAGCCGCGCTTCGCCGGTCGGCCACTCGCGGCTGACGATCATCTTGCTGTCGGGGCGAAGCCTGGCCGCACCCTTCAATCGCTCGACATAAGCCAGCAGTCCGGCAAGGTCGGGGAAGCCTGACGGCGCGAACGTCACCACTGCACCCTTGGCCCCGACGTCGAGCTTGGCGACGCATGCCTTGCGGCAATTGATCTTGGTCTCGACGATCTGCAGCAGATTCTGTGTTTCCGGCGGTAATGGACCGAACCGATCGATCATTTCCGCGGCGAACGATTCGACGCCTTCGCGGTCGTCGAGATCGCCAAGCCGGCGGTAGAGGCCCATGCGCAGATCGAGGTCGGGGACGTAGGCCTCGGGGATCAGGATCGGCGCTTCGACGCTGATCTGCGGGGTGAATTCATCGCGCCGCTCGTCGCCACCCGCCTTGCGCTTGAGGATCGCTTCCTCAAGCATCGCCTGGTAAAGTTCGAACCCGACCTCCTTGATGTGCCCCGATTGCTCGTCGCCGAGCAAATTGCCCGCGCCCCGGATGTCGAGATCGTGGCTTGCAAGCTGGAAGCCGGCGCCAAGGCTGTCGAGATTGGCAAGCACGGTCAGGCGTTTGTCCGCGCCTTCGGTCATCGACCGGTCGGCCGTGGTCGTCAGATAAGCATAAGCGCGCGCCTTCGATCGGCCTACGCGGCCGCGCAATTGGTACAATTGCGCCAGCCCAAAGCGGTCGGCGCGGTGGACGATCAACGTGTTGGCGCTAGGGATGTCGAGCCCGCTCTCGACGATCGTGGTCGAGAGCAGCACGTCATATTTCTTGTCGTAAAAGGCGCTCATCCGCTCCTCGACCTCGCTCGGGCTGAGCTGGCCGTGCGCGGTGACCGCCTTGATCTCGGGGACATCCTCGCGCAGAAAACCCTCGAGCGCGGCGAGGTCGGCGATGCGCGGAGCGACGACGAAGCTCTGTCCGCCGCGATAATGTTCGCGCAGCAACGCCTCGCGCACTACCACCGGGTCCCACGGCGCGACATAGGTGCGCACCGCCAGCCGATCGACCGGCGGGGTCTGGATGACCGACAATTCGCGCAGGCCCGACATCGCCATCTGCAGCGTCCGCGGAATCGGCGTTGCGGTCAGCGTAAGGACGTGGACGTCGTCGCGAAGCGTTTTGAGTTTCTCCTTGTGGGTCACCCCGAAGTGCTGCTCTTCGTCAACGATGACCAGCCCCAACTTCTTGAATTTCAGCGATTTCGACAGCAAGGCATGAGTGCCTATGACAATATCGACGGTGCCTTTTTCAATCCCTTCCTTGGTGGCTTTGACTTCGGCTGCCGGGACCAGTCGAGAAAGCCGCCCGACCTCGATCGGAAACCCCTGGAGCCGCGCCACGAAGTTCGAATAATGCTGTCGTGCGAGCAAGGTCGTCGGCCCGATCAACGCCACTTGATAGCCCGCCATCGCCGCGACGAACGCCGCGCGCATCGCCACCTCGGTCTTGCCGAAGCCAACATCGCCGCACACCAGCCGGTCCATCGGCTTGCCCGACGCCATGTCGTCGAGCACGTCGGAGATGGCGCGATCCTGGTCGTCGGTTTCTTCATACGGGAAGCGATCGACGAACGCGGGATAGCTGCTGTCGGCCTCGGCGATCTGGCCCGGCCGCGTGGCGCGGATCGCGGCGGTCTTGATCAGTTCGCCGGCGATGGCGCGGATCCGCTCCTTCATCCGCGCCTTGCGCCGCTGCCATGCCTCGCCGCCGAGCCGGTCGAGCGTCGCTCTCTCGCTATCGCTGCCGTAGCGGGTCAGCACGTCGATATTCTCGACCGGGACGTAAAGCTTGTCGCCCCCGGCATAGCTTAAAGCGACACAATCATGCGGCGCCTTGCCGACCATGATCGAGGTAAGCCCCTCGTAACGGGCGATGCCGTGGTCGGCGTGGACGACGAGGTCGCCGGGGGTCAGCGCGGCAAGCTCGGCGAGGAAGGCGTCGGCGCTCTTGCGCCGCTTCTTGCGCCGCACCAGCCGATCGCCGAGCATGTCCTGTTCGGTCAGCACCGCGACTTGCGGCGCGGTGAAGCCGTGGTCGAGCGGGAGCACGATCAGTGCCGCGTCGGTCTTCGCGCCAAGCGCCTGCTGCCACGTCTCGACCAGCTTGAGGCTGGTCAGCCCATGCTCGTCGAGTAGACCGGCGAGCCGTTCGCGCGCGCCAACGGTATAGCTTGCCAGCACGACCTTGCGCTTGTCCCGCCGCAGCTTGGCGATGTGGTTGACGACCGCCTCGTAAACATTGGCGTTTTGCGCGCGTTCGGGCGCAAAATCGCGCGGCCCCTCGACCGCAAAGTCGATCACAGTCGCGCTTGAAGGCTCGGAGAACGGCGTCGCGAGGTGGATCGGCTGCGCGGCGATCGCGGCTTGCCATTCCTTCTTGGCCAGATACAGCATCCCCGGCGCGAGCGGACGATAGCTCCCCGGTTCGGCGACCATCGCGCGCTCGCGGTTGGTGAAATAATCCTGGATCGCCTCGCTGCGTGCTTCGAGCGATCCGTCGGTCCCGCCATCGCGGACGATCACGTCATCTTCGCTCAAATGCTCAATCAGGCTCGACAATTTGTCTTCGAACAACGGCAGCCAATGCTCCATCCCGGCCAGCCGCCGTCCTTCGCTCACCGCCTGGTAGAGCGGGTCGCCGGTAGCATTGCCGCCGAACGCTTCGCGATAGCGCGCCCGAAAGCGCTTGATATTGTCCTCGTCGAGCAACGCTTCCGACGCCGGCATCAGTGTGAAGGCGCCCGCGGTCCCGGTCGAGCGCTGGTCGGCGGGGTCGAACCGCCGCATCGTTTCAATCTCGTCGCCGAAAAAGTCGAGCCGCAGCGCAGTCGCTTCGCCCGCGGGGAAAAGATCGACAATCGACCCGCGCACCGCGAATTCGCCCGCATCATGGACCGCGTCGCTGCGCTGATAGCCATTGGCGATCAGCAGTTCGACCAGCTTGTCGCGCTCGATTTTTTCGCCTTCGGCCAGCCGCCGCGTGAGTTGGCGGATGCGAAACGGGGTCAGCACGCGCTGGGTCACCGCATTGGCGGTGACGATCAGCAATTGCGGACGCTTGCGCGGCTCCTGCAGCACCTGGAGCGTCGCCAGCCGCTCGGCCATCACCCGCAACGCCGGGCTGGCGCGGTCGTAGGGCAGACAGTCCCACGCCGGCAGGGTCAGCACCTCGACCTCTGGCGCGAACACCGGGACGGTGTCGGCAATCGCCCGCATCGCGACTTCGTCAGCGGCGATCACCACGCCGCGCCCACCCTTGCCAGTGCCATGCACCGCGCGCGCCAGATCGGCCGCGAACCACGGCAGGAAGCCGCTCGGCACGCTCGCCAGCGTCAGCGGTGCCGCGGCGGTCAATATCTTGGAAAAGGGTTCGCTCATTTGGCCACCTTGATAAAATCAAGTTGTTGCAGGGCGGCCATCATTGGGCCTTGATAGCGTTCGGGCGGGGCTTGCGTTCCGATCGCCCACGCCATGATGTCGACGTCGGTTTCCATCAGCAGCGCGGCAAACAAAGCGCGCTCGTGCGCCTCCCAGCGTTGATGTTGCGCGTCGAAGAATCCACCGATCAGCATATCGGCCTCGCGCGTCCCGCGGTGCCAGGCGCGATACTTGAGCGCCCGCAAAACCTCGTCCATCGAGCCCGTCTCCACGCGCAAAAAGCCCGCTTGGCGAAAATCGCCGCGGGTGGTGCGCCACCCATGTAGGCAGTGCCGCCCGCGCGCGCTAGGGTCGCGTCCGATGCGGCCCGAAATCTTGAACCCCCTGTTTGCCGAGGCCGAGGCGCTCAAGGGCGTCGGGCCGAGCATCGCCAAGGCGCTGGCCAAGCTCGGGCTGACCCGCGCGATCGATCTTGCCTACCACCTCCCGACGGGAACGATCGAGCGCATCCACGCGCCGGCCGCGAGCGCGGCGCTGCTCGGGCGGATCGTCATTCTCGCGGTGACCCCGTTCGACCTTCGCGCCGGAGCGGGCAGGGCGCCGCTGCGCATCTTTGCCTCCGATGACGATGCAAACACCATCACGCTGACCTTCTTCAACAATCCAGCATGGGCCAAAAAGCAGCTTCCGCTTGGCGAGCAGCGGGTGGTCGTCGGCAAGCTCGACGCGTGGGGCGACGAATGGCAGATCGTCCACCCCGAAGTGCTCGATGTCGCCGCGGCGAGCGAACTGGCGCTGCGCGAACCGGTCTACCCTCTCACCGAAGGCATCGCCAACAAGCGCATGCGCGAACTCGCGCTCGCCGGGCTCGATCGCGCGCCCGAATTGCCCGAATGGATCGAACCCTCGTTGCTGGGCCGAGAGCATTGGCCCAAATGGCGCGCTGCGCTCGCCGAAGTCCATTCCGATCCTGCCGCAACAAGCGCCCGCAAGCGCCTGTCTTATGACGAGATATTTGCCAACCAGCTCGCCCTGATGCTGCTCCGCCAGGTTGCGCGCCGCAAGCGCGGAGTTCCGCTCCAGGGCGATGGCCGGCTGACGCAAAAGCTCCGGCTGCCCTATCAACTCACTGGTGCCCAGGCGCGGGTGATCGACGAGATCCGCGGCGACATG
>JAJAYY010000105.1 GCA_026785965.1 Sphingomonas bacterium | reverse complement strand
GCAGCTCGATGACGATGAAGGTGAGGATCATGGCGGTGACCAGCGGGACGAAGCCGAACCGCACCAGCCGGTCGGCCGTCGCTCGGCCGTACAATTCCGCAATCGCGCTCGACAGCGCGACGAGCAGCAGGAACGGGAAAATCCCGGCCTCGACAGCGAGCGGTCCGAGCGCCACCTGCTTCGAGCCCAGAACTCCGGCGATACAGGTCATTCCGCCGTATAGCAGTGCGAATGCGAACAGACCTTTGGAGATGGTGATGGCGGCTGGCGCGGCGGGGGCGGGGTCGGTCATGGCGGCGAGGGGTAACGGCTTTGGCGATGGCTGCAAGCCTGATTCAATTGACCGGCCCGTCGCGCAAGGTTAGGCGAACCCGCCTTTCCCAGACAAGCCAAGGACTTCGCGCGCACCCGCATGGCCGACCCGACGCTCGACATCATTGCCATGGGCGACGCCATCGTCGACGTGATCGCGTCGTGCGATGAGGAGTTTTTGACGCGCCACAATCTGCCCAAGGGGTCGATGCAATTGCTGACCCCGCGCGAGGCCGATGTGCTGTACGCGGCGATGGGCCAGGCGCGTGAGATGTCGGGCGGGTCGGCGGCCAATTCGATGGCCGGGATCGCCGCGATGGGGGGCACGGCGGCGTTCATCGGCCAGGTCGCCGAGGATCAATTGGGGATGATTTTCGAGCATGACATGCATGCGCTGGGGGTGCGGTTCGAAACCCCGGCGATGACCGGCGGTCCGCCGACCGGGCGCTGCCTGATCCTGGTCACTGCCGATGGGCAGCGAACCATGAACACCTGTCCCGGCGCGAGCCACGAACTGGATGTCGCGAACCTTGATCATCAGCTGATCGCTGCGGCGCGAATCCTGTACCTCGAAGGCTATTTGTGGGGGCCGGAAAAGCCCCGCGCGGCGATGCTCAAGGCGGTCGACATCGCCCATGCTGCGGGCCGCGAAGTGGCCTTCACGCTGAGCGAGAGCGTGTGCATCGCGGGGCGCAAGGAAGGCTTTGCGCAAATGATCGACGGCGGCGGCATCGACCTGTTGTTCGCCAACCAAAATGAAGTGCTGCAACTGACGGGCAGCACCGATCCGGACAGCGCACTGACCGATCTGGCGGCCAAGGTCGACACGTTGGTGGTGACGCGCGGAGCCGAGGGCGCGACCGCGATATCGCACGGCGAGCGGATCACGATCCCCGCCGCGCCGGTCACCAAAGTGATCGACACCACCGGCGCGGGAGATTTGTTCGCGGCGGGCTTTCTTGCCGCGCGGGCCAAGCGGGCGAGCCTTGAACGCTGCCTGTGGACCGGCGCGATCGCGGCTGGCGAAGTGATCCAGAACTATGGCGCTCGGCCGATTGCCGATCTCAAAGCGCTGGTCAAGCTGTGACCGCGATCAAGCGTCTCGCGGTGTATTGCGGCTCGGCTGCAGGGGTCGATCCAGCGTTTGCCGACGTCGCACGCGAGCTCGGCCGAACGATGGTCGAGCGCGACATTGAGCTGGTCTATGGGGGCGGCAAATTGGGGTTGATGGGGATCATCGCCGACTCGGTGCTCGACGCCGGCGGCAAGGTCTTTGGGGTGATCCCCGAAGCGCTTGTCGTGCATGAAGTCGCGCACCGCGGCTGCACCGAATTGCACACCGTCGCCAATATGCACGAACGCAAGGCCAAGATGACCGAGTTGACCGACGCGTTCGTCGCGCTTCCCGGCGGGATCGGGACGCTCGACGAACTGTTCGAGGCGTGGACGTGGAACGCGCTTGGTTACCATTCGAAGCCATTCTGCCTGCTCAATGTGCACGGCTTCTGGGACGGACTGGCCGGGTTCATGGACCATGTTCGCGACAGCGGTTTCCTGAGCGACGCGCGGCGCAATCAATTGCTCAAGGCGAACACGCCGGGCGAAGCAATCGACCTACTGGACGGCGCTGCCCAAAGCGCGGCACAAGGAATCGTCTGGTAATCGCGTCCGGGGGAGGGACGACACCCATGAATCGAATGTTGCTCGGGATCGTCGGCATTGCCGTGATCATCCTCATCGCCGTGATCTTCTCGTCGAACCGCCGCGCGATCCGCTTGCGCGTGGTCGGCGCGGCGTTCGCGCTTCAGGCGCTGATCGCATTGCTCGTGCTGCGCACCATTCCCGGCCGCGCCGCGATAGAGGGGCTGTCGAACGGGGTTGCCGACCTGCTCGGCTATGCCGGCAAGGGCACTGAATTCCTGTTCGGGCCGAGCGACAAGAACCCGCTCGCCAACACCTTCGCGTTGGGCGCGCTGCCGGTGATCATCTTCTTCGCCAGCTTCATCGCCATCCTCTACCACCTTGGCATCATGCAGCGGATCGTGCGCTGGGTCGGTGGCGCGATCGGCTGGGTGACCGGGATCAGCCGGGTCGAAAGCCTCGGCGCCGCGGCCAACATCTTCGTCGGCCAGTCCGAATCCCCGCTGGTGGTGCGGCCCTATCTCGCCGCGCTGCCGCCGTCGCATTTGTTCACGCTGATGACGGTCGGCATGGCCGGGGTCGCGGGGACGATTCTGGCCGCTTACGCCGGACTGCTCGGCGAGCGCTATCTGCCGTTCCTGCTCGCCGCGGCGTTCATGTCGGCGCCGGGCGGGATTTTGATGGCCAAGCTGATCATGCCCGACGAGCCGCCCGCGCCAGGCGAGCTTGCCCTCGAAGGCGGGTCAATCGCCACCGCGCCCGAAGACCAGCTCGACATCGACACGTTCGAGGAGGGCGAGCGCCCGGCCAACATCATCATGGCGGCGGCGCAGGGCGCGCAAACCGGGGTCAAGCTGGCGGTCGCGGTCGGCGCGATGGTGCTGGCTTTCGTCGCGCTGGTCGCGCTCGCCAACGGGCTCTTGGGCGGAGTCGGCGGCTGGTTCGGCTATCCCGACCTGAGCTTCCAGGCGATCGTCGGCACCTTGTTCGCGCCGGTGATGTATTTGATCGGCGTGCCGTGGAACGAGGCCGGTGTCGCCGGCGGCCTGTTCGGCACCAAGATCGTCTTGAACGAATTCGTCGCCTTCATCGACTTGGGCGCGATCCAGGCGGGGGCATTGAGCGATCGCAGCCGCGCGATCATCACCTTCGCGCTGTGCGGCTTCGCCAATTTCTCGTCGATCGCGATCCAGATGGCCGTGACTGGCGGGCTCGCCCCCAACCAGCGCCCGACGATCGCCAGGCTGGGGCTCAAGGCGCTGCTGGCAGGCTCGCTCGCCAACCTGATGAGCGCCGCGCTCGCGGGGCTGATGATCGCCTGATTTTTTGCTAAGAGTTAGACCATGACCGTGATCACCAGCGACAGCGTCGCGTCCGTTTCGCTCACCGAAGCCGAGCGCAATCCCGCCGCGTTTGCCGACGAACTCGGTCAAAGCTTCGTCGACTATGGCTTCGCTATCGTTCGCGACCATGGAATATCGCAGGATCTGATCGACGACGCCGAGGCCAAGGCGAAGCTGTTCTTCGCGCTGCCCGAAGAAGTGAAGCGCCGCTATCTGATCTCCGGCGGCGGCGGGGCGCGCGGCTATACCGCGTTCGGGGTCGAGACCGCCAAGGGCGCTGCGGCGCATGACCTCAAGGAATTCTGGCACGTCGGGCGCGAGCTGGCGGCGGGGCACAAGTTTCGCGAAGTGATGGCCGACAACGTCTGGCCGACCGAAGTCGCCGACTTCCGCGACACCTACCTCAAGCTCTACGACGCGTTCGACGCCGCCGGGCTTAAGATTCTCGCCGCGATCGCGCGCTTCCTGGGCGTCGGGGAAGATTATTTCGCCGACACCGTCCGGGATGGTAATTCGGTGATGCGGCTGCTTCATTATCCGCCGCAACAGGAAGCCACCGGCAACCACATTCGCGCCGGCGCGCATGAGGATATCAACACCATCACGTTGCTGCTTGGCGCCGAGGAAGCTGGCCTCGAATTGAAGACCAAGGACGGGCGCTGGCTCCCGGTCAGCCCCAAGCATGGCGAACTGGTAGTCAACATCGGCGACATGCT
>JAJAYY010000104.1 GCA_026785965.1 Sphingomonas bacterium | reverse complement strand
TCCGACCGTGCTGCGCAGCGTGAGCGCTTCGCTGCGCACATCGAGGCGGCACGCCAGACCGGACTGCCGCTGGTCGTCCACACCCGCGATGCCGAGGATGACACCGCCGAGATCCTCACCCGCGAAGTGGGGAAGGGGGGCGTTACCGGCGTGCTCCACTGCTTCACCGGCAGCCAGCGGCTCGCCGACATCGCCCTCGATCTCGGCTTGTTCATTTCGCTGTCGGGGATCGTAACCTTCAAGAATGCCGCCGACCTCCAGGCCACCGCGAAAACCATCCCGCCCGATCGCTTGCTGGTGGAAACCGATGCGCCCTTCCTCGCTCCGGTGCCCAACCGCGGCAAGGTGTGCGAGCCCGCCTTCGTTGCCGACACCGCCGCGTTCGTCGCCCGGTTGCGCGGCGTCGATGATCAAGAACTGGCCTCGACTACCACCGCCAACTTTTTCACATTGTTCAGGAAAGCCGCCGCGTGAAGATCCGCATTCTCGGTTGCGGAACCTCGTCCGGGGTGCCTCGGATCGGGAATGACTGGGGCGCTTGCGATCCCGCCGAGCCGAGGAACCGCCGCTTGCGCTCGTCGATCCTGGTTGAATCCGCAGACGAGACGTTGCTGATCGACTGCGGTCCCGATCTTCGCGAGCAGATGATTGCCGCCGAGCGCGACCGGGTCGACCGGGTGATCGTCACCCACGACCACGCCGACCACTGCCACGGGATCGACGATTTGCGCCAGGTCAAGCATGCCTCCGGCGCGCCAGTCCCGCTCTACGCGCGAAGCGACGTGATCGAGCGGCTGAGCAGCCGCTTCGCTTATGCCTTCGACGGCACCCCGGCCTATCCCGCGGTGATCGACGGTCGCGCGCTCCACGGTGATATGGTGCTCGGAGCGGCCAGCCTGCGCTTCGTCGATCAGCCCCACGGCGGCATCACCTCGCTTGGGATTCGGATCGACAAATCTGACAAGTCTGTCGTCTACGCAATTGATTTTCATGATTTAACCAATGAGATGGCGGCGCTTTATCAAGGCGCGGGGCACTGGATCTGCGACTGCCTCAGGCGAAGACTGCATCCGACTCATGCCCATCTCGATGCGGTGCTCGGCTGGGCAAAGGACCTGCAAGTCGGGCAATTGTGGCTGACCCATCTCGACAACAGCATGGATTATGCCACGCTGGCGCGCGACTTGCCGAGCTGGGCAGCGCCCGCATTTGACGGGCAGGAGATCATGCTGTGACCAACGACACGATGTTCGGCGGACTCTATTTGCTGATGGCGATGATGTTGGTGCTCGGCGCGCTGATCAATCGCCGGGAGCCGATCGCAAAGTTGCTGGTGGTGGCGCTGGCGTGGGTCGCGATCTTCGGCGCCGGCTTTATCTTGTTCACCTTTCGCGACGACCTTGGCTGGGTCGCGCAGCGGCTCCGTACCGAAGCCACCGGCGAACCGATCGTCGCCGGGCGCGAGGTGCGGATCCCGATGGCGATCGACGGGCATTTCTGGATCAGCGGCGAGATCAATGGCGCGCCGGTCAAATTCCTGGTCGACAGCGGCGCAACCGTGACGACGATCGACCGCGCGACCGCGCTCAACGCTGGCGCCGAGGTCGGCGTGGCGCGCGACCGGATGGTGCGCACCGGCAATGGCACGATCCGCGTTGCGGCCGGACGCGCGCAGCGGCTGAGCATCGCCGGCATCGATCGCGAAGACGTTGCACTGCACATCGCCGATGGCGACGATATGAACGTGCTGGGGATGAATTTCCTGTCGACCCTGTCGCGCTGGAGCGTGGAGGGGCGCTGGCTCATTCTCCAGGGATAATTGCTCGTTCGTTTAACATAATACATATTATCATACTTGGAGAAGGACGGCATTAGTGATCGATCAAGCGGCCCCCCGGCCTTCTGCCGCCTCCACCGAGACCCGCAATCGGGACGCGCTGGCGCGGCTGGTCGCGATCATGGCGCGGCTGCGCGATCCGGTCGACGGTTGCGAATGGGACAGTGTCCAGACCTTTGCGTCGATCGCGCCGTACACCATCGAAGAAGCCTATGAGGTCGCCGATGCGATCGCTCGCAACGACATGCCCGCACTGGTCGACGAACTCGGCGACCTCGCGCTGCAAGTCGTGTTTCATGCCCGGATGGCGGAGGAAGCGGGGCTGTTTGCGCTATCCGACGTGCTCAGCGGCATTTCGGACAAGCTTGAGCGGCGTCATCCGCACATCTTCGGTGATGCGGCCACGGGCGGTCATCACTTATGGGAAGCGATCAAGGCCGAGGAACGCAAGTCTCAGCCCGACCAGAGCGCGCTGGCCGGGGTCGCGCTCGCCCTGCCCGCACTCGAACGCGCCGCCAAGCTCCAGAAACGCGCTGCGCGGACCGGGTTCGACTGGCCCGACATCGAAGGTCCCAAAGCCAAGATCTTCGAGGAACTCGATGAAATTGAGTCAGCATCGCCCGACATGGTCGAGGAAGAAGTCGGCGACCTGATATTCGCCATTGTGAACTTCGCACGACATCTCAACATCGATCCTGAAGAGGCACTGCGCAAAGCCAATCGCAAATTCGAAAGGCGCTTCCGCTTGATCGAGCAAGCGCCGGGGTTCACCTCGCTGTCGCTGGCTGAACAGGAAGCGCTGTGGACCGCCGCCAAGCGCGGCTAGAGCCGCTGGAAGCGTTCCCAATTGTCGGCTGACAGCTTGACTGCAAGGTGGATCGTGTTGCCATCGCTGCGCTGGTCGAGCACGTCGCCGCGGGCGTGAAGCCAGGCGATGCGCGGCCCGTCGCCGCTGCTCAATTTGAGCTGGTGCAGGGTCGAGCCCTCGCTGAGCCGCGCCGCGATCACCTCGCGCAGGCGCTCGACGCCCTCCCCGGTCAGCGCCGACACGGCAACCACATCGTCGCGCCGGGCGACTTCGCCGAGCATGTGGGCGCGATCGTCGCCCGCCATGCGGTCGGTCTTGTTCCACACTTCAAGTCGCGGCGGCGAGTCGGGCTGGTCGAGCCCGAGGCTGGCGAGCACCGCCACGACGTCGCTCGCCTGGGCGTCGCTGTCGGGGTGCGAGCGGTCGCGGATGTGCAGGATAAGGTCGGCCGACGCGACCTCCTCAAGCGTCGCCCGGAACGCCGCCACCAGCTCGGTCGGGAGGTCGGAGACGAACCCGACCGTGTCGGACAGGATCGCTTTGTCGAATCCCGGCAGTTTGACCTGGCGCATCGTCGGATCGAGCGTCGCGAACAGCAGGTCCTCGGCCATCACCGAGGCCTGGGTCATGCGGTTGAACAAGGTCGACTT
>JAJAYY010000103.1 GCA_026785965.1 Sphingomonas bacterium | reverse complement strand
CGCGCTGACCCCGGTCGCGTCGCCGGTGCATGACCAGCAGGCCGAAATCGCCGACCGCTTCGGAGGCTATACCGACGAGCCCGGCGACGATGAAGATTATGACGATACCGCCGAGCTCTACGACCCTGCGGCCGAAGACGCCGTCGAGTTCGTTGCCGAGCCCGTTGCCGAACGCGACGTTCCGGTGTTGTCGGTCAAGCCAAACAAGGTCGCTGCGATCGTCGCTGCGGTTGCGGTTGCAGTGCCGGTCGCACCGGTCGCTGCGGTTCCGGTTGCAGCGCCCGTCGCGCCGGTCGCCCCGGTCCGGGCGATCCGTCCGCGCGCCGCGCCCGGAAGCAAGGCCAAGGCAGCGTTCACGCTGCGCCTCGATGGTCAGCGTCACCTCAAGCTTCGTCTCGCCTGCGCGGTCACCGGCCGCTCGGCGCAGCAATTGGTTACCGATGCGCTCGACCAACTGCTCGAAACGATGCCCGAACTCGACACCATGGCCGAGCGGGCGCCGAAGCGGCACGCGAGCTGAACGAACGAAAACAAGTGGGAGTGGGGATCATGTCAAAGCCGAATCACTGGGGCCAGGCCCTGACCGCGATCGGACTGGTCACCGCGCTCGCTGCTTGCTCGACCGGAATGTCGGGCACCAACAGCGCCTCGTCGTCGGGTGCCAAGGTCGATCTGTCGAAGGTTGGTCTGGCGACCCGCGCGCAGGTTGCGCTGGCGTCGAACGATTTCGCCACCGCGCTGACGCTGGCCGAAAGCGCGGTCGAATATCGGCCGCAGGAAGCGTCGTTCCGCGCCTTGCTCGGCAACGTCTATTTCGCCTCGGGACGGTTCGCCTCGGCCGAACAGGCGTATAGCGACTCGCTCTCGCTATCGTCGGCCCAGCCGCAGGTGATCCTCAAGCTCGCCTTGGTCCAGGTCGCGCTCGGCAAAAGCAATCAGGCGGGCGCGCTGCTCGCCTCGGCGCAGTCGCTGCTCGATCCGACCGACCTTGGTCTCGCGCTGGCGCTCGCCGGCCGCCCCGACCAGGCGGTTGCGGTGCTCGAGCCCGCGGCCCGCGCGATCGGTGCCGATGCCCGCACACGGCAGAATCTGGCGCTCGCTTATGGTTTTGGCGGGGACTGGCAGGCGGCACGCACGATCGCCGCGCAGGACCTTGCCGCGAATGAAGTCGATGCGCGAATCGATCAGTGGCTCGGCCTCGCCAAGCCCGGCCAGGCCGGAGCGCAAGTCGCCGCGCTGATCGGCATCGTGCCGGCCGCTTCCGACCCAGGCCAGCCGGTGCGGCTCGCGCTTAATGCAAATGCCGAACCGACTCGCGTCGCCGAACTTACGCCGGCGCCGGTCGCCGCCCCAGTGGCGGTTGAAGCACCCTATGTCGCGCCGGTCGAAGTCGCCGCCGCGGTGGTCGAAGCCCCGGTCGTGGCGCCTGCTCAGGAGGCGGCTTCCGTTGCACCGGTCGTTGCCGCTTTGCCCACGCCCGCCGCCGCGCCGCGCCGAGTGGCTGCATTGCGCGCTGCGCGCCCGGGCCTGACCCCGGCCGCCGCACGATTGTCCCCGTCGCTCGCCGAATTGCGTCACGCTGCGCTGGTCCGCCCCGTCGGGCGCAGCCGGGCGGTGGTCCAGCTCGGGGCTTATGGCTCGCGCAATTACATTGCCGGAGCTTGGACACGCGCGTCGGCCAAATATGGCGCGCTCAGGAATTTCACCCCGGTGACCGCGCGTTACGACGGTCCCAAGGGGACTTTCTATCGCCTCTCGGTCAAGGGTTTTGCCAGCGACCGCCAGGCGATCGCCTTATGCTCGGCGCTCAAGCGTTCGGGGGGCAAGTGCTTCGTCCGCGCCGCTTTTAACGACGCCCCGATCCAGTTTGCCTCGCGCTAAAGGCATTTCGGCCTGCCAAGCCGGCTGGTGCAGACCTACCGAATCAAACGTCGCGCCGGTCGGCCGTCAGTCGGTCGAGGCACGCCATGCGCACTGCGACTCCCATTTCGACCTGGCGGATGATCAACGATCGCGCCGGGTCGTCGGCCAATGCGCCGTCGATCTCGACCCCGCGGTTGATCGGGCCGGGGTGCATGACCACCGCATGGGGCGCGGCGCGCGCGAAGCGTTCGGCGGTGAGGCCGTAGCGGTCGAGATATTCGCCGGGGGCATCGCCCAATTCCTCGTCGAGCCGTTCGCGCTGGACGCGCAGCATCATCACCACGTCGGCCCCGTCGACCGCCGTGTCGAGATCGGTCGCCGTCATCTCGAGCGGGATCAGCGACGGCGGCCCGGCAAAGCGCAACTCGGCGCCGAGGCGGGTCAGCAATTTGGCGTTCGAGCGCGCCACGCGGCTGTGGATCAGGTCGCCGCAGATCGCGACCTTGAGGCCCGCGATGCGCCCGAAATGCTGGCGCAAGGTGGCCGCGTCGAGCAACGCCTGGGTCGGATGCTCGCCGGTGCCGTCGCCGGCATTGATCACCGGGCAGTCCATGATTGTGGCGATATTGCCTGGCGCGCTCTTGGTGGCGTGGCGGATGATCAGCGCATCGGGGCGCATCGCGTTCAAGGTCCGCGCGGTATCCTCGAGCGTTTCGCCTTTCTTGATCGAACTATGCTCGACCTGCATCGTCACGACCTGCGCGCCGAGCCGGTTGGCGGCGATTTCGAACGACAGCAAGGTGCGGGTTGAATTTTCGAAAAAGGCATTGACGATGGTCAACCCGTCGAGCGCGTCACTGTGGCGGCGCGGCTGGCGGTTGAAGTCGAACCAGCGCATCCCCTCGTCGAGAATCGCGCTGATGTCGGCGTCGGTCAGGCAGTCGATCGAAAGCAGGTCCATGAGCGCGTGGCCTAGCGTCAGCGCGGCAGATTGGCCAGCGCGTCGATCGCCGCCTGGAGGATATGCGCGGCGGCGTGCGAGTCGATTTTCGCGGCGCGCTTGGCGCGGCTCATGTCGGCCTCGATCATGGTGCGTTCGACCGCGACAGTTGACCAGCGCTCGTCCCATAGGAGGAGCGGCAAATCGAGCACGGCAAGGTTGCGGGCGAAGGCGCGGACCGACTGGGTGCGCGGGCTGTCGCTGCCGTCGAGGTTGAGCGGCAGGCCGACCACCAGGCCGGTCAGGCCATGCGTCGCCACGAAGCTTCGCAAGGCGCCAAGGTCGGCGGCGAATTTGGTCCGGCGCAGCGTCGTGGCCGGGGTCGCGAAACTCCACGTCGAATCGCAGGTCGCAAGCCCGATGGTCTTGGTCCCGACATCGAGCCCGCCGAGCCGCCCGCCCGGCACCGCGGCGGCGAAATCGGCCGCTGCGAGGTGAATCACGCGCCGAACGCCGTCAATCGGCGCTCGACGTCGGCGCGGATCGATCCCCAGAACAAGGCATAATCGTAGACGTGGTAATTGTTGCCGGGGAGGACGTAGGGCCCCATCGCCGGGATCGCGCCATTGATCAGCAGGAAGCCGCCGTCACAGCGCGCCCCGACCTGGCCCGGCGCGAGCGTCGCGCTCGTCAAATCGGCGGTCGGGATCAGCGTTCCGAGATTGTCGCGCGGCGCTGCGCTGCCGCCGATCGTCCCGCTGATCGGGTTGGTGCACAGCAAGTCGGCGCGGCGGCGGTGCCCGCCAGCAGCGAGCGTAGGCTTTTCATAGGTGTCGCCGATCAGCTTGGTGTTGGCGGGTTCGGCAAAGCTTTGCCACGACAGGATGCAATTGGCCTGGTCGGCGGTGCGGCATGCGGCAAGGCCCAGCGCGGGAATATCGTCTTTCAGGCTGAGCGGCCAGCCGACGACATAAGCCGCGACGATCCGCTTGGCGACTGGCCGCCCCGCGACCTTCTCGCGCAGCAGCCGCGCCAAATGCAGCGCGCCCTGGCTATGCCCGGCGAGGATGATCGGCTCGCCCGCCGGGATCGCGGCGAGGAACGCGTCAAATGCGCGCGACACGTCGCCATAAGCAAGATCGAGCGCCTGGGCAGCGTCCTTGCTGTCGAGCAGGAACGCGCCGAACGCCGCCTGACGATAGCGCGGCGCCCAGATGGCGGCGACATGGTTGAACGCGCTCGCCTGACTGCGGACGAACAACGCGGCGCGGTCGCCGCTGCCGCGATCGTCAAGCAGCGCGTTCCAGCGGTCGCGCTCGAGATAAGTCGTCGGGTGAATGAAAAACGCATGCGCCGGCCTGGCCGCGAGGTCGGGCGTGCCGAACCCGTCGGGGAGCCAGTCCGACGGATCACCGGTTGTGCCGGGCCGGGCAATCCAGTTGGCGGGCAAAGCATAATCGGGGCCGCTTTGCGCCGGCGGGGCCTGATAATGACCCTTGGGGGTAGCCATGCTGGTCAGCGCGCGGCCGCCATATTGAAAGATTGCAAACGCTCCGGCGACGGCAATCAGCGTCAGCCAGAAGATCAATAGCAGGAAGCGGCGGGCACACATAAGCGCGCCTCTATGAGGTGAGCGCTCGAGCGGCAAGCTTGCTGCGGGGCGAACGATGGTTAGGATGCGGCAGGGGGAGCGACGATCATGACCATGCGCCACGATGCCGAGACCAAGGATTGGCCGCTGCGGCCGTGGAT
>JAJAYY010000102.1 GCA_026785965.1 Sphingomonas bacterium | reverse complement strand
GCCTTGCTGAGAGAGGAATTGGGCGGGCGGGTTGACCTGCCACGGGCGCACCCCGAGGCGCAGGTCGAGCGTGCGTTTCGACTTGCCGGTGTTGGTCAGCACATAGCCGCCCATTACCGCGCGACCGGCGCTGTCGGCGAGCAAGGTCGTGTCGAGAGTAAAGCCGGGCGCAGTCCAATGCACCGAAGGGATCGGATATTTGCCGTCGTCGAGCGACTGGCGCTGGGTGACGTTCGCCCAGTCGAAGCGCTTGCCGCCGTCGATCACCGCGGGCTCGATCGAATAGCCCCCCTTGGCCGGCTCGATCGCGGCGTCCTCGCTGATCAAGGCGCTGACCTTGCCGCCGTCGCTCGCGGCGAGCGTCCAGTAAGGCTGCTCGCCGACGAAGGCGCGCGGAAAGGCGCCGCGCGGGGCGGCTTTGGCAAAGCCGGCGAGCGCGTCGTTGGCGCTGCTTTCGGGTGGCGGGGCTGCCCGCGGCGTTCCGGGCAGCGCGACGATCCGCACATCATCGACGACGATGCTTCCGGCGCCGCCATCGCGGTTGCGCGCGACGACAAATTCGATTCCGTCGGCGCGGCGCAGGCTTTTGTCGGTCGTCGGCCCCCCGGCGAATCCAATCTCGCCCGCGGGGACGACGACCTCCTGCCATTCGGCGGGGGGACGATGGTTGCGCCACACTTTCCACCACACATTGTCGCCGTGAGTGAGTTTGACCTGAAAGTCGTTGCGCCCGGCGCTGCCGCGCAATTTGAAGCGCAATTCGAAATTGCGCGGCAGCTCAAGCGCGACCGCGCGGCGGACATAAGCGTAGCCCGAGACGCGGCCATAATCGTAGCGCAGCGCAAGCGCCTTGCCGCTGATGCCCGGGGCCGCCGCGCCCGATGCGGCGACACTGTCCGAGCCATGCGCTGACCACAGCGCAACATTCTCCATCGCGTCCGAGAACAACGGCTTCGCGGGCGGCGCAGCCGACAGCAATGCGAGCGCGCCGAGCGCAAACAGCCGGTTCACCCCTTGACGCTCCCCGCGAGCAGCCCGTCGAGGTAATGCCGCTGCAGGACAAGGAACACCACCAGCACCGGAAACACGGTGACGACCGACCCCGCCATCATCAATTCATTGTCCTGGACATGCTCCCGCGCCAGCGCAGCAAGCGCGACCGGGAGCGTGTAGAGGTTCTGGTCGGCAAGGATGATCAGCGGCCACATGAAGTCGTTCCAGCTGCCGAGGAACACGAACAGAGCGAGCGTGACGAGGATCGGGCGTAGCGTCGGAAGCACGATCTTGCGCAGGATCAGCGTTTCGCCGGCGCCGTCGACGCGCGCCGCCTCGAGCATCTCGGTCGGGATCGAAACGCAGAATTGGCGCACCAGGAAGATGCCGAAAATGCCCGCCAGCCACGGCACCAGCGCGCCGGCATAGCTGTTGACCAGCCCCATCGCCTTCAATTCGAGGAATAACGGAAGCATCCCAATCTGCCCGGGAACGACCAGCGCCGCGACCAGCGCCTGGAACACCGCATCGCGTCCGGTGAAGCGCAATTTTGCGAAGGCGTAGCCGGCAGGGACGGTGAACAACAAGGCCAGCGCGGTGGCCAGCGTCGAGACCAAGGCGCTGTTCACCACATAGCGGCCGATGCCGTAGGTCCCGAACAAGGTGCGGTAATTTTCGAGCGTCGGATTTGCCGGCCACAACGGCGGCGGGAATTGCGCCGCGGCGCCGGGGGTCATGAAGCTGACCGAGACCATCCACAGCAAGGGTGCAAGCACGACCATCGCGACCAAGGCGGCGAGGATGGTGAGCCCATTGCGTTGCACCCAGGTCATCAGATCGCCCCCCCGCGCCGCGCCAGTTTGATCTGCACCAGGGTAATTGCGAAGATGCACAGAAAGAGGATGAAGGCGACCGCCGCGCCCGATCCGAGGTTCCACCATTTGAACCCCTCCTCGAACATGAAATAGAGGACGGTGACAGTCGATTTGGCGGGGCCGCCCTGGGTCATCACATAGGGTTCGGCGAACAGTTGGAACATGCCCGCGACCGTCAGGATGCCGACCAGCAGCACGGTCGGCGCGATCGCCGGCAAGACGACATGGCGGAAGCGCATCCACGCGCCGGCACCATCGACCCGCGCTGCGTCCATCAGATCCTTGTTCACCGTCTGCAGCGCGGCGAGGAAGATGATCATGTTGTAGCCGAAGCTTTTCCACGCCACGAACAGCAGGATCGCGGGCAGCGCGGTGCGCGGATTGCCGAGCCAGTCGACCGGCGCGATGCCGAGGAAACCGAGCCCGTAATTGATCAGCCCGTAGCGCGTGTGGAGAAGGTAATTCCACACCACCGCGGTCGCCACCAGCGTGGTCACGAACGGCGCGAACAAGGCGACCCGCCACACCGCGCGCCATTTGACCGTGCGGGCGTGGACCAACAGCGCCGCGCCAAGCGACAAAGCGACGATCAGCGGTACCCCGAGCACGACGAACCACAAGGTGTTTTTCATCGCCTGCCAGAACAAGGGGTTGGTCAGCAGCCGCTCATAATTGCCGAAGCCGATGAAGCGCAGGTTCGACAGATCGGCGAGCGCGTAAATGTCGAAATCGGTGAAGCTGAGAAACAGCGAGGCGATCGCGGGGACGACGAAGAACAGCCCGATCGCGATCAGCGCGGGCGCGGTCATCGCCCAACCGGCGCGGGCTTCGGCGCGGACCGCGGCTTCCCTCATGCGCGGCGCTCCAGCATCCAACGGCGCTTTTCGAGCAAGCGATCGGCGCGCTTATCGATCTCGCGCACGGCCTGGTCGATCGAATATTGGCCGCGCACGACCAGCTCGGCGACGGACTGCATCTCGCTCACGATGCGCTCCCATTCGGGCACCTTGGGAAGCGGCCGTGCGCGGTCGAGCTGGTCGGCGAAGGCGCGGGTGATCGGGTCGCGGGTGAGACCGGCGCTGTCCCATACCGCGCGCGATGGCGGCAGGTCGCCGGTCAGCGCCTGGAGCTTGGCCTGGGCGCTTGGTGCGATCAATTGCGCGGCGAGCGCCCAGGCGGCGGCGGGATCGCGCGCGCCCTTGTACACCACCAGGCTCGACCCGCCCGGTGCGGCGCTGCCCGGGCCGCGCGGGCCGGGGAAGGGTGCGGTCGCCCATTTGTCCTGCATATTGGCCGGCAGCCGCGATTTCATGTCGCCGATGGTCCACGGCCCCGACGGGTAAACGCTGAAATAGCCGCGCGCGAATTCATTCCACACGTTGCTGATCTGGGTCGACGATGCGACCGGGGCGAGCTTTTCGTCATAGAGCGATTTGTAGAACGCCAGCGCGGCACGAAACTCGGGCGCGGAAAAGGCGCCGCGGGTGCCATTGTCCTTGAGCATGGTGGCGCCGCTCGACAGCGCCATCTGGGTCAGATGTTCATGCTCGTTGACCGGCAGGAGGATGGCGTAATTGCCCGCGCCAGCGACGCGCTTCACCTTGTGCAGCGCTTCCTTCCACGCGGCCCAGGTGTCGGGCGGGGCGGCATAGCCGGCGCGCGCGAACAAATCGCTGCGGACGAACTGGAGGCGGGTGTCGACATACCATGGCAAGGCCATCAATCGCCCGTCGATGCGGTTGGTATCGACCACCGCCGGAAATTGTCCCGCAACCAGTTTTTCGAACTGCGGCGGGACCGGCTCGAGCGCGTCGATCGCGGTCAATTCGGCGATCCAGCTATTGCCGACCTGGCCGATGTCGGGGAGCGAATTGCCGGCGAAACTGGTGAGCAATTTTTCGTGCGCGGCGGACCACGGCAGCGGCTGGATCGCGACCTTGGGCGCGCCCGATATGCTGGCGAGCAAGGCGGGGAGATTTTCGGCCTCGGCGCCCATCGCCCACATGTCGATCGTTCCCGCCGCCCGTCGCGCGCAGCCGGCCGCGAACGGCAAGGCCGCCCATCCTGCCACGACGCTGCGCCGCGATAGGTTCATGCCCGGTCGCGCCAGCCGCCAGTGAAGCCGGCGGCGCGCAGGCCCGCGACCACCGGGGGCGATCGGCGCATCGCCTTCCACACCAATTCGTCGCGGTAATTGGCGATCATCGCGACGATCGGGCCCTGGTCGATGCCAAGATAATCGTTGTCGACCCAGGTCAGGCCGGGAACGACGTGACCGTGGAGCAATTTGCCCGCGATCAGCGGGTCGCTAAGCGTCGGATTGAAGGCGTCGAAAAAGCCGTAGCGGCCGTAGATCGCGGTGCCGTAGCGCTGCTTCATTGCGGCCAATGCGGGGAGCACCAGATCGGGCGCGAAGGCGATCGATCCGGCCGCTGCGGTCGGCGCCAGCGTGCCATCGTCGCGGTCGCCCGGACCACGCGCCGAGTAGCTGAAAAACTCCCGCCGTTTGCCACCGATCATGCGCTTGAAATCACCCGGACCGTCGCACGCGGTGAGGCCCCACACATCCTTGTCATAGCCGACCCATTTGCCCCGATTGGCGATCGCGTAATTGCGCTGCGCGATGGTCGCGCGGCGGCTGTTTTCGAACAGGTCGATGCGTTTTCGACGCAGCCACGGGTCGGCGATGCCTTTGAAATCGACCCACACGTGGCTGTACTGATGTCCGAACATCGGCGGGAATTGGAGGTGCGGCGGACCCCAGACATCGCCCCAGCTTTGGTCGAATTCGTTCGTGTAGCGTCGCCACACCTTGGGATCGACCGCGAAGGTCGGGCTGCCGAGCGCGAGCAAATAGAGCAGGGTCGCTTCATTGTAGCGATCCCACTGCGATGGAAGGAACCCTTTTTCGGGATTCCAGCCCATCGAAATGTGCGGCCCGCGGCCAAGCATCCAACGCCAGTCGACGCGGTCGTTGATCAACTTCGCGAGGCGCCGGATTTCGGCCTCGTCGGGGTGCGCGGCGCTGAAATATTCGCCCGCGAACAACATCCCGCCGAGCAGCAAGGTGGTATCGATCGACGATAATTCAGTGGTCTCGAAACGACGGCCCGTCGCCATGTCGAGGAAATGGTAGAAGAAGCCCTTGTGGCCGGTGACGCCGACCGCCTCTGGCCCCTGCGGCGCAGTGGCGAAAAAGCGCAAGGTGGTCAGCGTGCGGTCGCGCGCCTGGGCGCGGCTGATCCAGCCGCGCTCGGCGCCGATCGGCAGCGCGGTGAGCCCGAAGCCGACCGCCGCGATCGAGCAGAAGCTTTTCGACGGCCAGCGATCGGGGATCAGGCCGTTGGCGGGATTGGCGAGGTCCCAGAACCAGTCGAACGTGCGCCGCTCGAGATCGTCGAGATCGAACCCTGCCGCGCTGGCCGCCGACGCGCGGGGCGCCGCACAGCCGATCAGCGCGGTCGCGCCAAGCGCCGCGCCGATGCCGCCAAAGTCACGTCGTGTGTACATTGTTTACGCCTGTCCTTCCCCCCGGAAAAACGCCCGCGCCGCCGGTTCGGGGGCAGCGCGGGCGCGGGAGGTTAGTCTAGAACTTGAACGCAGCGCCAAATTGGAACGTCCGCGGCGGCCCGGACAAGGAGTTGGGAACCCCGAAGTTGGGATTGCCCCCGCAGCAGATGAAGCTGTCCCTGACTCCGCCGAAATTGGCGCGATTGAACAGGTTGAACACGTCGGCGGACAGGGTGAACTCCTTGTCGCCGAACAGCATGAACCTCTTCTGCAACCGCATGTCGACCTGGAGGAAGTGTGGCAAATTGTTGAAATAGCCAAGCGCGATCGTGCCCGGCCGGAAGCCCTGCGGCGGCGGCTCCCGATTGGCGTCGATCACGAAGTAAGGCGCACCCGACCCGTACGTCACGATGCTCGACAATTTGAAGTCGAACGGCAAGTCAACGATGCCATTGGCGACGATGC
>JAJAYY010000101.1 GCA_026785965.1 Sphingomonas bacterium | reverse complement strand
GATCACCACCGTTGGCAGGGATTCGGCTTTATAGACGCTGGGATGGACGAACACGTCGCAATCCCCGAGCAGCGCTACCGGATTGAGATGGGCACCGATAAACTCGATTTGCGGGTCATCGCCATGGCGCTGGCGGAGCGTATCGAGGAAGGCGCCTTCGCCGACCAGCACCAGCCGGCAGCCGCCTTCGAGCCGCTGGAACGCCTCGACCAAGAAGCCCCAGCCTTTTTCGCGCATTCCCCGGGCAACCATGACGAAGGTGAGCGGCGAATCGGCGCGGCGGCCGGCGGGTGGAACCGGTGCGGGCGGCGCATAGCCGTTGGGGATATCGACCAAGTGGCGCGGATCGACCCCGAACAGGCTCTCGAACTGGCGATGCTGGGCACGGCTGATCGTCACCCAGCGGTCGACGGCGCTGATCGTCTCGGTCAGTTTCCGCCGCCAATGCAGCACCCGCGATCGTTCGGTGCCCTTGGCCCGTTCTTCATACAGCGCATAATCGCCATGCAGGGTCGAGACGATGTTCATCTCCGGCCGTCGCCACTTCAGCCGGGTCAGCAACCAGTCGGCGCCAAACAAGTGGCTGTGGTAAATATCATACCGGCCGATAAAATGGCGCAGGGTCCATCGCGCGGCGCGGCGTTGCTGGAGGTGGAGGTCGAGGCCGAGCATCCGGCCGACGCGGTCGGCGCGCTTGAGCGACCGCAGGCCCGCCATTGGCACGCGGTGGATCGGGACATCGGGAAATTGCGCGACCAGCCGCGGATCTTCCAGATCCGGATTGAGGCACAATATATCGGCCTCATGCCCGTCCTGGCGAAGCCGCCGCGCGAGGCGGAGGACAAATGTTTCCGCCCCGCCAAGGACCAGCGTTTCAGTGACTAGAAGGATTCGCATCGTGCCCGCCAAAGCGGCTCGGCCGCTCAAGCGCAAGCTCTTGATACAAAAGGCGCCCAACTGTTCGTTCGAAGTGGGTGCACAAGCGGGAAATTCGACCCTATCAGGCGCCGGATGAGCGAAACGACGATCAACCCGGCGCCAATGAGCAGCGCGACCGCGCTTCGGCAATTGTATCGCGCCTTGACCACGCGCCGGCGGCAACAGGCACTGGCGACGATCGCGCTGATGGTGGTCGGGGCGCTGGCCGAAGTCGTCTCGGTGGGGTCGATCCTGCCGTTCCTTGCGGTGCTGACCAATCCCGGGAAACTCGAATCGATACCGGTCGTCGGCGGATTGATCGCCAGCCTACCGCCAGGCACCAATCTCGTTACCTTTACCGCCATCACCTTCCTCGGCGCGTTCGTCGTCAGCGGACTGATCCGCCTGGCGCTGGCGTGGGTCAGCCAGTCACTGGCATTCAGTATTGCCTATGACCTCAGCGTCACCGCCTTCGCCAAGCTGATCCGCCAGCCATATCCATATTATGTCCAGCGCCATTCCGGCGAAGCGCTCAGCCAGTTCGAAAAGCTGCACAATATCACCTTCAACATCCTGTTGTCGGGCGTCAATGCGCTCATCGCCAGCGTCGTCGCCGCGCTGATCATCGCATTGCTGATCGCGGTTAATCCCAAGGTGGCATTAATCTCGGCGGGCCTGCTGATCGGCACCTATTTCCTGATCAGCGTCGGCGTCCGGGCCATCCTCAGTCGCAATTCGGAAGCCGGTAACCTCCATGCGATGCTGCGGATCAAGCGCGTCCAGGAAGCGCTTGGCGGAATCCGCGACATCCTGCTCGATCATTCGCAACCCGCCTTCGAGCGCGAGTTCGAGCGTAGCGCCAATATCTACCGCCGGGTGTCGGCGCTCAACTCATTTATCAGCCAATCGCCGCGAATCGTGATCGAGATGATCGGGATGATGATGATCGGCGGCTATGCCTGGTATCTCGCCGGCAGCCCTGGCGGTCTGACCGCGGCGATCCCGATGCTCGGCGCGTTCGCGCTTGGTGCGCAGCGCCTGCTGCCGCTGCTCCAGCAAAGCTACAGCGGCTGGTCGAGTTTCATGGCAAATCGCTTCGCCGTGATCGACGTCGTCGAATTGGTGTCGCTCGAGATCCGACCGCTGGCCAAGCCGCCCGCAGGTGCGATCACCTTTTGCGAGACGATCGAGTTCGACCACGTCAACTTTTCCTATCCGGTCGGCGGCAAAGTGCTCCACGATGTCAGCTTTACCATCCGCAAAGGCGAGCGGATCGGGATTGCCGGCACCACCGGCTCGGGCAAGAGCACCTTGATGGACCTGTTGCTCGGTTTGCTCGACCCGGTTGATGGCGCGATCCTGATCGACGGTCACCGCCTCGACGATCGCATCCGCGCCGGCTGGCAGTCCGAGATCGCCCATGTGCCGCAGGCCATCTATCTCACCGACGACACGCTCGCTGCCAACATCGCCTTCGGGGTGCCGGCGGGCGAGATCGACCAGGCGCGGATCGAGGAAGCCGCGGCCTCGGCCGGGATTGGCGCGTTCATCGCCGGCCTCCCGCAGGGCTATTCGACCAGCACGGGGGAGCGCGGCATTCGCCTGTCGGGCGGGCAGCGCCAGCGGATCGGCATCGCCCGCGCCCTCTACAAGCGCGCGTCGGTGCTGGTGTTCGACGAAGCGACATCGGCGCTCGACACCCGCACCGAGGAAGGCGTGATGGCCTCGGTCGCGGCGCTGGGGAAAGACATCACCATCATCATGATCGCCCACCGCCTGACGACGCTCAAGGATTGCGACCGGGTGATCCACCTCGAACATGGGCGGATCGACCGGGTGGTGGAGAAGGGCGCGGCGGTGGTTGCTGGCTAGGCCCCGATCAGCGTCTCGCCATAGCGCCGCTGCCCTTGCGGATGGGCGAGCATCCGCCGCACCCCCGCCGCAAGCCGCTCCAGATTGATCGTATACATCCCGCTCGAATCCATCGCCGATCCGGTCTGCACGTCGTAAAACCGCATCCCTAGCGTCCAGCCCTGCCAATAATATTCGCTCTGCAGGCGGCTCACCGGCATCAGCTCGAGCACATGGCCGCGGGGCGCGTCCATGAACATTTGCTGCACCAGCCCCATCCCCTGCAGCGCCACCAGATGGGTCGTTTCCTCGAACGTCCGCTGCTGTTCCTCCAGCGTCAGATGCTCGGCATAGACCGTCTC
>JAJAYY010000100.1 GCA_026785965.1 Sphingomonas bacterium | reverse complement strand
TCGCCGCCCTGATCGCAGATCGGGCAATCGAGCGGATGGTTGATCAGCAGGAATTCCATGACGCCGCGCCGCGCATTGCGCACCATCGGCGTGTCGGTAAAGACCTTCATACCCTCCATGACGGGATAGGCGCAGGAGGCGACGGGCTTGGGCGCCTTCTCCACTTCCACCAGGCACATGCGGCAATTGCCGGCGACGGAGAGGCGCTCGTGATAGCAGAAGCGCGGGATTTCCTTGCCCGCGAGCTCGCACGCCTGCAGCACGGTCGCCCCCTGCGGAACCTCGATCTCGATGCCGTCGACGGTGACTTTAGGCATTAGCTGGCCTTTGCCCCCGCGGACTTCGGTGCGGCTTTGGCCAGGCGATAGAAATTGTCGGCCATCGTCCCGCGCACCAGATCGAGATCGAGATTGGCTTGGCGGCCCGGCGGCAAGCACGCCGCAAGACTGGGACGGACGCCTGCCAAGGCGAGCGATTCGTCCTTGCTGCCAATTTGAGTCGTGAGGAAGCGATGCGCATTCGACGGATTGCGCCGCACGACGCAATCGCCAAAGGTTTCGAGAAAGTCGAACACCGCTTTCTCCTGCTTCGCTTGAGTCAACGCTTTCGGACCGAGGTTTCGGAAGCGCGGCGACTGGCGGAAGGCGGTCTCGTCGAACGGGCGCGGCTCATGCTTGAGCGCGGGCGCCGCAGCCAGCAGTGCCGGAAAGGTCGCGCCATATTCGCGCATGACCAGCGCGGTTGCGGCGCCATAGCGGATCAGATCAAGGTTGCCGCGCAACGTCTCGACATATTTGAACGCATCGCCTTTCAGGCACGCCGGATCCATCGCCAGCGCCATCGCCTTATAGCCATTGCGCCCAGTCGATCGTTCGAGCACGAACGCCGATGCCTCGACCGGCTTGGCCGCGACCTGGCAACCATAATAAACCGCCGCGGTCTTGCGCATCAATGGCGCGGTGGGGGCGGCGGATTGCGCCGCCGTCGAAAGGACAACCACCGACGCGGCGGCGATATGGATCATAATCCCGGCAAGGCTTGCCGATCCGCGCTTCATTCCTCGATCTCCAACGCTCATTCTGCAGCCTCCTGGATTGCGCCCCGCTCGGCGATGCGGCGCTCGAGCTCGGGGCGGAAATGCTTGATCAGGCCCTGGATCGGCCACGCCGCGGCGTCGCCGAGCGCACAGATGGTGTGGCCTTCGATCTGCTTCGACACGTCGTAGAGCCGGTCGATCATGCCGACATCGCCGTCGCCTTCGCGCAGCCGCTCCATTGTCCGCCACATCCACCCGGTGCCCTCGCGGCACGGAGTGCACTGGCCGCAGCTTTCATGCTTGTAGAAATAGCTGATGCGGCTGATCGCGCGGACGATATCGGTCGACTTGTCCATCACGATCACCGCCGCCGTGCCAAGCCCCGATCCGAGCACTTTGAGCCCGTCGAAATCCATCGGCGCGTCGATGATCTCGTGCGCCGGGACCAACGGCACCGACGATCCGCCCGGGATCACCGCGAGCAGATTGTCCCATCCGCCGCGGATGCCACCGGCATGCTTGTCGATCAGTTCGCGGAACGGGATCGACAAGGCTTCCTCGACCACGCACGGCTTCACCACATGGCCGCTGATCTGGAACAATTTGGTCCCGGCATTGCCTTCGCGGCCGAACGACTTGAACCACTGCGCGCCACGGCGAAGGATGGTCGGGACGACCGCGATCGATTCGACATTGTTGACCGTCGTCGGGCAGCCGTAGAGGCCTGCTCCGGCGGGGAACGGCGGCTTGAGGCGCGGCAGGCCCTTCTTGCCTTCGAGGCTTTCGAGCATCGCGGTCTCTTCGCCGCAGATGTAAGCGCCCGCGCCGCGGTGGACTAACAGGTCGAAATGGTGCCCCGACCCGGCGGCATTCTTGCCGAGCAGGCCGGCAGCATAAGCTTCGGCGACGGCTTTGCGCAGCGCCTCGGTCTCGACGATGTATTCGCCGCGCACGTAAATGTAGCCGGCGCGGGCGCGCATCGCGAACCCGGCGATCAGCGTGCCCTCGATCAATTTGTGCGGGTCGTGGCGCAATATCTCGCGATCCTTGCAGCTGCCCGGCTCGCTCTCGTCGGCGTTGATCACCAGGAAGTTGGGCCGCCCGGGAGTCGGCGCCTTGGGCATGAAGCTCCACTTCATCCCGGTCGGGAACCCCGCCCCGCCGCGCCCGCGCAGCCCGCTATCCTTGATCACCTCGATGATCGCGTCTTCGCCGCCCTTCATCAGATCGGCGGTGTTGTCCCAATCGCCGCGCGCCTGCGCCGATTTCAGGTCCGCGCCCTGAAAACCGTAGAGATTGGTGAAGATGCGGTCCTTGTCGCTGAGGCTGGTGATTGTCACGCGCCAAACCCCCCAGCAAAGAAGTAGATGGCGGCGAGCACGATCACCCCGAGCACGACGAACTTGATCGCGCCCGTGACGAACTTGAAGGCGAGGAATGCCAGCACCACGGCAACGAGGATCGCGACGATGCTCAAAGCCCCTCTCCCCTGCGGGGAGAGGGTAGGGTGAGGGGATACAACGCTTGGAGGTTCTCGACACAGTCGAGGGCCCGCCCCACCAAAAAAAACCCCGCGCGGGGAGGGGGGAGGGGTGGGGGCGGGGTCGCCCCCCATACCAAAGACCCCCAGAAAAAAAAAATCGTTTGGGCAATTTTTTTTTGGTGGGGC
>JAJAYY010000099.1 GCA_026785965.1 Sphingomonas bacterium | reverse complement strand
GTTCAGACGGGCCGCCCGGCGAACCATCAGCCATGTTGGGTTCGTTACCATAGATGCCGTCGGAAATGCAGTCGCCTACACTCTCGTATAACTGCGCCGAAGCGGGCGCTGAGCTCACGAGAGCGATGGCTGCAGCAATAAGGACCTTTTTCATTAACAATTGGAATTACGGCGACAGTTTACTGAATGCACTTAATTTTGCGCCGAAGAAGGTGGGCCCCGGGTCAAGCCCGGGGTGACGGTGGGAGGGGTGCGAATACCGGCGTCTGTGCATCAAATTAGCCCCAGCGCCTTCATGCTCGACCGGCCCTGTGAGCCGACGATGACGTGGTCGTGGACCGCGACGCGCATGTGGCGGCCGGCTTCGATCAGGTCTTTGGTGAGGCGGATGTCTTGCTGGCTGGGTGAGGGGTCGCCCGAGGGGTGGTTGTGGACGATGATGATCGCGGTCGCGCCCAAGGCGATGGCGCGGGCGATGACTTCGCGGACGTGGACCGAGGCTTCGTCGACCGAGCCGCTCCACATCGCTTCATTGGCGAGCAGCAAATTTTTGGCGTTGAGGAACAAGACGCGGACCTGCTCGATCGGCGAATGGGCCATCGCCGCTTGCAGATAATCGCCGAGCGCGTCCCAGCTCGACAGGATCGGGCGCGCCTCGATGCGGGTCTCGAGCAAGCGCAGGGCAGTCGCCTGGGCGATCTTCAACGCCGCCACCACGCCGTCGCTCAAGCCTTCGCGGCGCAGCGTGTCGGCGTCGGCGGCGAGCAATGGCCCGATCCCGCCGAACCGCGCGATCAGCGCCTTGGCCTGCGCCTTGGTGTCGCGCCGCGGAATGGCGAGGGTGAGCAGATACTCGACCAATTCATGGTCGAGCAGCGCGTTGCCGCCGCCCTCGAACAGGCGCTGGCGCAGGCGCGCGCGGTGGCCGCCAGCATCGGTCGACCCCTCTGCCATGGCAAAAGAGGCTAGGCGCGGTCCCTGGTTCGTGCAACGCAAGTTTGTGCCGTGCGCGGAACGGTCGGCGCGTCGAGCGGTTAAAGGACACCATGGTCGCGACGCGGGACGAACAAGAGGCGGAAGGGCCAAAGCGGGTGGTGCGCGAGCGCAATGTCGTGTGGCGCCGCGTGCAATGGGTGCTGCTTCTGCTGCTTGGGGCAATGCTGGTCGCGATCGCCGGATTGTGGCTCGCGCGCAAGCCGATTGCCAACAATGTCATCGCCGGCGAACTGCGGAAAAAGGGCGTTCAGGCCAGTTACAAGCTCGACCGGATTGGGCTGCGCACCCAGCAGGTCAGCAATTTGGTGATCGGAAATCCGGCCAACCCCGACCTCACCGCCCGCGTCGCGGTGATCCAGATGCGGATCAAGTGGAACGGCAGCGTCGAAGTGTATCGCATCGCCGCGCGCGGGGTGCGGCTCAAGGGGCGGGTGATCGGCAATAAGGTCAGCTGGGGCCAGATCGACAAATTGCTCCCCCCGCCAAGCGGCAAGCCGTTCACGCTGCCCAACATCGTGGTCGACGTCACCGACACCACAATCGCGCTTGGCACGCCTTATGGGCCGCTCGGACTCGCGCTGCAGGGTCGCGGCAATCTGTCGGGCGGCTTTCGCGGCAAGCTCGCGGCGTCGGCGCCCAGCCTGGCGCCTGGCGCGTGCCGGCTTGATCAGCTCAAGGCCTTTGTCAGCGTCGCGATCGATGCCCGCCGGCCGCATGTCGTCGGGCCGCTCGGCGCCAAGTCGTTCGTCTGCCCGGCGAGCAAGCTCGCGCTCCGCGATCCGCGGATGGAAGTTGATTCGACCTTCTCCGAAGCGTTCGGAAGTTTCGACGGATCGGGCCGGCTGTCGCTGACCTCGCTGGTTGCGGGGGTCAACGGCCTGTCCGGGGTCAACAGCAAATTGACCTTCAAGGGCACCCCGACCGAGATCCTCGGGCGGATCGATCTTTCGGCGCGCCAGGCACGGCTGGCCCAGATCCTCGCCGACCGGACGCGGATCGACGGTCGCTACCGGCTCGACGCGCGCGCCGGGGCGCTGGCCCTGGTCGGCGATTATGGGGCGTCGAGCGTTGCGCTGGCGCCGTCGCTTACCGCCGGGATCATCGGGCCGCTGGCCTCGGCCAAGGGCACGCCGCTCGAGCCGATCGGCGCGGCGATCGCCAACGCCATCGGCAGCGCGGCACGCAATTTCGAAGTCGACGGCGCGCTGCGGCTGATCAATCGCCGTGGCGGCGGCGCGGTGCGCATCGAAACCGCCGCCGTCCGTGCGCACAATGGCGCCCGCGCCAACGTGTCTGGCGGCGATGGCGTCACTTATTATTGGCCGAGCGGGCGGCTGCGGATCGATGGCGACATAACGACCGAGGGCGGCGGGCTCCCGAGCGCGCGGATCGCGCTGCGCCAGCCGCGCAATGGGGCGCCGATGAGCGGCACCGCCACCATCGCGCCTTATGCCGCAGGCGGCGCGCGGATCGCGCTGGCGCCAGTGCGCTTTGCCGCGCGGCGAGATGGCTGGACCCAGGTTTCGACCATCGCCTTGCTCGACGGGCCGTTCGGCGGCGGGCGAGTGACCGGGCTGCGGGTCCCGATCGACGGCCGCTTCGGCAATGGCGGAAGCCTGGTGTTCGGCGAGGGCTGCATCGACGGACGCTTCGCGACGCTGCGGATCGGCGCGCTTCGCCTTGGTGCGACGCGCTTGCCATTGTGCCCGACCGGGCCGGCGATCCTCTATCGTCGCGCTGGAAGCCCGCTCAACTTCGGCGTCGCGACGCGCAATATCCGGCTGCGCGGGCAGCTTGGTTCATCCCCGTTCGCGCTCGATGCCGCAAGAGCGCGGATGCTCGGTCAGCGCGAGTTTGAAACGGCCGGGCTGGCGCTTCGGCTCGGACGCAGCGAAGCGCCAGTGCTGATCAAGGCCAAGACGCTGCGCGGGACCTTTTCGGGGAGCGGGATTTCGGGCAATTTCGCCGGGGCCGACGGGGTCGTCGGGCGGGTGCCACTGACGCTGTCCGACGCGTCGGGCAAATGGCGCTTCTACAAGAGCGATTTGACGATCGACGGCGGGCTGACGGTCGCCGACCAGGCGGTCCCACCCAAATTCTATCCGCTGCGCAGCGACAATATGCATTTTACCCTCGCCAACGACATGATCCGCGCGACGGGCACGCTCAAGCACCCCGCGAGCGGATCGCCAATCACCGAAGTCGCCATCGACCACCGCCTGTCGAGCGGGGTCGGCCATGCCGTGCTCAATGTCCCCGGGATCAGGTTCGCGACCGGCGGGCTCCAGCCCGAGCAGCTGACCCGCCTGTCCGAAGGCGTGATCGCGCTGGTCAACGGCCGCGTCAACGGCGAGGGGCGGATCGCCTGGTCGGGCAATGGCAAGGTCGCCTCGACCGGGGCGTTCAACGTCGTCGACACCGACCTCGCGGCAAGCTTTGGCCCGGTCACCGGCCTCAACACCACGATCCGCTTCTCCGACCTGCTCGGCCTCCAGACCGAGCCGGGGCAGGTGGCGACGCTCAAGACGATCAACCCCGGCATTCTGGTCGAGGACGGGGTGATCCGTTACTCATTATTGCCCAACCAGCTGGTCAAGGTCGAACGCGGCGAATGGCCGTTCATGGGCGGGCGCCTGATCCTCCAGGAAACGATCCTCAATTTCGGTCGGCCGACCCCCAAACGGCTGACCTTCGAGGTCTTCGGCCTCAACGCCAAGACCTTCGTCGATTCGATGGGCTTCACCGAAATCGACGCGACCGGCGTGTTCGACGGGGTGCTGCCGATGATTTTCGACGATGCCGGGGGGCGGATTGTCGGCGGGCGCCTCGACAGTCGTCCGGGCGGTGGAACGCTTGCTTACAATGGCGTGGTCAACAAGGCCAATCTGGGGATGGTCGGCGGGCTGGCGTTCGACGCGCTGCGCGATCTTCGGTTCAAGTCGATGGTGATCCGGCTCGACGGCTATCTCGATGGCGAATTCGCGACCCGGCTGACGGTCGAAGGAGTCGGGCTGGGCAATACCAGCACCCAGCGCCTGATCCGCTCGGTCAACAAGATTCCGTTCAAGTTCAACGTCTCGATCAAGGGACCCTTCCGCGCGTTGATCGCGACCGCCAAGAGCTTCCGCGATCCGCGCGATATCATCGCCGACGCGCTGCCCCGGCCGCTCGACGAAGTCCCCGGGATCGTGACCGAAGTCCGCCGCCGTGAGGAACAGCAGACCCAGACCCAGACCCCGGTGGTCGAGGAAGTGACCATGACCCCCAATAATCCGAGCAAGCCATGAGGATGACGCCGATGAATCGACCCCGCCTGATCCGTGCCGCAATGGGCGCGGCGCTGCTGCTCCCGCTGGGCGGCTGCATTTCGGTCAAGACGCCCGAGAAGCCGATCGAGATCAATCTCAACGTCGTCATCCGCCAGGAAGTGCTGGTGCGGCTGCAGAAGGATGTCGACACGCTGATCCAGGCGAATCCCGACGCCTTCCCGCAGGCGACCCCGCCGAGTCCGCGGTGATGATCCGCACTTCCTTGTGGCTGACGCTAGCGTGCATCGGCTTGAGCCAGCCGGCTGCGGCAAGCGCGCAGGCGGCGGCAAGCGTCGTCCTCCCGGCGCGCGCGGCGGGGCTGATCGGCGAACGGTATGATGGCTATCTCGGGTTCGTCACCGTGCCCGGCGACGCGCTGCGCAAACAAGTCGGAGCGGTCAATATCAAGCGGCGGGCCTTGTATAGCGACCTCGCCCGCCGACGCGGCGTGACCCCCCAGGAAGTCGGCGTGACAGCGGCCTGCGCCTTGCTCGCGCGGGGCGCGGCGGGCGAGGCCTACCAATTGACCGACGGGCAATGGCGCCGCCGTGTGGCGGGGCAGAGCGCGCCCCGCCCGGCTTATTGCGGTTAGCCGACCGGACCCGCTCGCCGGCCAGCAATGATCCGCGCCCAAACGGTTGACTATAAGGGTCTGGCTTCATAAAGGGGCGGCGCCTTGGCGGGGTCGTTCTCCGCCATGATCCTTGCCTTTCGCGCCCGCTTTCTCGAAGCGTCGGCGCACATATATGGGAGTTGAGGCGCATGGCGACGGACGAACCCGGGCAGGATCCGCACTCTCCCGAGGATGCCCGGCTGACGTCGCTCAACCAGCGATTGAGGCTGGCGCAACAGGAAGAGGCGGCCAGGAAGGGCAGGCCCGATCTCGAGCGGTCGCAGCATTTGGTGCGATCGGTCGGTCAGCGACTGCTTTACGACCTGGTCGGGTTGCCGTTCGGCGGCGGCCTGATCGGCTGGTTGCTCGACCGCTGGTTGGGCACCGCGCCGTGGATCATGCTGGCGATGCTGTTCCTTGGGTTCGGCCTCGCCGTCAGGAATGTCATGCGGGTATCAAAGACGGGCCGCGACTAGGCCTTCAAGGAAGTAGACAGTGGCGGCCGAAACCAAGATCGACCCGATGCACCAGTTCCAGATCGACCCTTTGTTCGGGTCTCTGGGCGCTGGCAATCCGTTCGTGTTCACCAACAGTGCGTTGTGGATGCTGATCGTGCTCGGCGCGATCTATGTGTTCATGCTCGGCGGGATGAGGCGCGAGCTCGTTCCCGGGCGCTGGCAGGCCGCGGTCGAAGGCATGACCGGCTTCATCACCTCGATGCTCGACACCAATGTCGGCCCCGAAGGGCGCAAATATGTGCCGTGGGTGTTCACCGTCTTCATCTTCATCCTGACCGCCAACCTGATGGGCATGATGCCGTTCGGGATCATCCCCGGCGTCCATCCCTTCACCGTCACCAGCCAATTCACCGTCACCGGCGTGATGGCGCTGATCAGCTTCGGGATCGTGCTCGTGGTCGGCTTCTGGAAGCATGGGCTGCACTTCTTCTCGCTGTTCGTTCCCGCGGGCACACCGTTCATCCTCAAGCTGCTGATCGTGCCGATCGAGTTCGTGTCGTTCCTGGTCCGCCCGTTCAGCCTCGCGCTGCGACTGTTCGTGGCGATGATCGCCGGGCACATCCTGATCAAGGTGTTCGGCAATTTCATCGTCAGCGGTCTCAACGCCGAAGGCGTGATGGGCCCGGTGATCAGCCTGCTGTCATTTGTCTTCATCGTCGGGGTCAGCGCGCTCGAATTGCTTGTGTCGGCGATCCAGGCCTATGTTTTCGCTTTGCTCACGTCGCTTTACATCAACGACGCGGTCAACCTTCACTAACCACCGTTTCCCCAAGGAGTTTTTGCCATGATGAGTCTTGAAGCTGCCAAAGTGATTGGTGCGGGCCTCGCCGCGATCGGCGTTGGTGCCGCTGCTGTCGGTGTCGGCATCGTGTTCGGTTCGTTCCTCCAGGGCGCGCTGCGCAACCCGGCCGCCGCCGACGGCCAGCAGGGCCGGCTGTTCATCGGCTTCGCCGCCGCCGAGCTGTTGGGCCTGATCGCCTGCGCCGGGGCTATTATCATCCTGAACGCGGTCTAACAACGAGGCGGGGGGCTGGCCCGCCGCGGAGTTTGCGCCATGCCACAGATCAATCAGCTCGCCCTCGTCGCTTATTCGCAGTGGTTCTGGCTGCTGCTGACGCTCGCCCTGATTTATTTCGGGATCGGGCGAGCGATGTTGCCCAAGATCCAGTCGACCGTCGATGCGCGTGAAGCGCGGATCGCCGCTGACCTTGCCGGCGCCGAACAAGCGCGCAGCGATGCCGACGCGACCGAGGAAGCCTATCGCCTGGCGATGGACCACAGCCGCGGTGAGGCGATGAAGCTGACCGCCGCGGCGAAGCACGAGGGCGCCCGCGCCAGCGAGGCGCGTTCGGCCGCCGCCGATGCCGCCAACCAGGCCAGACTGAGCGAGGCGAGTGCACGCATTCGCGCCGCCAGCGACAAGGCCCGTGCCGAGATTGAGAAGGTCGCCGCCGAGATGACCCAGGAAATCGTCGGCAAGGTTGCTGGCCTCAGCGTCAGCATCGACGAAGCCGCGGCTGCGGTGCGCACGGGGGTGGCCCATGGCTGAACCCCACGCCACTACGGCCGGGACCGAGGTTGCGCATCAGGCCCCCGTTGAACCGACGGCGTGGGGCCTGACCCCGACGGCGTGGGTCGCTCTGGCGATGATCGCGGTGATCGCGATCCTCATTTGGAAAAAGGTCCCGGCAGCGATCGGCAAGGCGCTCGACACCAAGATCGCCGCGATCCGCGAGCAGCTCGACGAAGCCGCCGCGCTGCGCCGGGAAGCCGAAGCGCTCAAGGCCGAATATCAAGCCAAGGCCGACGCCGCCGAGGCCGAAGCTGCGGCGATGGTCGAACGCGCCGAGGGCGAGGCCAGGACGATCCTGGCCAAGGCCGAAGCCGATGCCGAGGCGCTGGTCGAGCGCCGTAGCCGCATGGCCGAGGACAAGATCGGGGCCGAGGAACGCGCCGCGATCGACGCGTTGCGCGCTGCTGCCGCGACCGCCGCGACCGCCGCCGCGACCAAGCTGATCGCCGAGCGCAACGATGCATCGAGCGATGGCAAGCTGGTCGACAGCGCGATCGCCGGGCTAATCCGCTAAGCCGCTAACCGACCGAAAAGCATGTGGCCCGGAGGGAAACCTCCGGGCCTTTTTTTGATCCGCGCTCAGACCTGTTGGTGCTGGCTGCTCTTGGCGCTGACGCCTTCGAGCGCTTCGTTCGCGGCGCTTTGTTCGGCCTCGCGGCTGAGATCGCCGAGACTGACCATCCCGACCAGCCGATCGTCGGCATCGAGCACCGGCAAGCGGCGCACCTGAGCCTGGCTCATCTGGTGCGCGACGGTGTGGGCATCGTCGGTGTCGCGGGCGCAGATCACGTCGCTGCTCATCAGATCGCGGACGCTGCAGTCGGGGCCCTTGCCGGCGGCAATCCCGCGCACCGCAATGTCGCGGTCGGTGATCATGCCGATGACCTTGTCATCTTCGCACACCGGGATCGACCCGGTGTCGGCGCTAAGCATGAACGCGGCGGCGTCTCTGGCGCTGTGATCGGGACTGACGGTTTCGACCTTGCTGGTCATGAGGTCGCGGATGGTGGCCATCGAAATTCTCCTGTGAGGGAAGGGTCACTGGTCAGAACGAACCGCCAACCCGCGACGTTCCGGCGCTCAAGGGGTGTTTTCCGTCAGCAGGTCGTAAGTCGCGACCATCTCGTCCTTCTGGTTGAAAATCTCGACCGCCCAGCGGACCACGCCAGTGTCCTCGCTTTTCAATGACTTGGAGCGGACAGTGAGCTCGACCCGAATCGCATCGCCGGGGTAGAGCGGGGTTAAAAATTTGAGATTCTCGAGCCCGGTATTGGCCAGCACGGGACCGGGGTCGGGATCGACGAACAGGCCGGCAGCGAAGCTCAGGATGAGATAGCCGTGAGCGACGCGGCCTTCGAAGATCGGCGACGCCTTGGCTGCTTCCTCATCCATGTGGGCGTAGAAATTGTCGCCGGTGAAGGCGGCGAAATGCTCGATATCGGCGATGCTGACGGTGCGGCTGGCGGTGTTGAGCGTGTCGCCGATGGCAAGCTCGCTCATCCGCTTGCGGAACGGGTGCGCGGTGAGGACGTGCTTGGGCGCGCCGGGCATATATTGCTGGCTGATCGCGGCGATCATCGCCGGGGTCGACTGGAGCGCGCTGCGCTGCATGTAATGTTTGACCCCGCGCACCCCGCCCATCTCCTCGCTGCCGCCAGCGCGGCCGGGGCCACCGTGGACGAGGACTGGCAGCGGGCTGCCGTGGCCGGTCGATTCGGCGGCATTGTCGCGGTTGATCACCAGCATTCGGCCGTGGAACGCGGCGGCGCCCTGGATGAACTCGCGCGCGGCGTCGGGGCGGTAAGTGAACAGCGACAAAGCGAGGCTGCCCATGCCGCGATTGGCGAGCGCGATGGCATCGGCGAGGTCGCGATAGGGCATGATCGTCGACACCGGGCCGAAGGCTTCGACGTCGTGCACCGCGCTCGCCGCCCATGGGTCGTCGGCGCGCAGCAGGATCGGCGCCATGAACGCCCCGCCTTCAGGACCGACCGAGGCTTCGAGATTGCCCGACACGATCCGCGCCCCGGCGGCAACCAGCCTGGCGACCTGGCCGCGGACGTCGTCGCGCTGCGCGCCCGCCCCCCGCCCCCCCCTCCGGTTGGCGGAATCGCGCGGGTCGCCAACGGTGGTCGCGGCAAGCTTTTGCGCGATCGCCGCCTCGATCGCGTCAAGAAAGGCGGCGGGGGCGATGGCGCGGCGAATCGCGGTGCATTTCTGCCCCGCCTTGACGGTCATTTCGCTCACCACTTCGGCAACGAACAGGTCGAACTCGGGCGTGCCCGGCGCCGCGTCGGGGCCAAGGATCGAGGCGTTGAGGCTGTCCTGTTCGGCGACGAAGCGGACGCTTTCGCGCTGAACCACCGCGTGCGATTTCAGTTTGAGCGCGGTCGTCGCCGAGCCGGTGAAGCTGACCACGTCCTGCCCAGTGAGATGATCGAACAGATCGCCGACCCCGCCGACAATCAGTTGCAGCGCCCCGTCGGGGAGCAGCTTGCTGTCGATCATGATCCGCACCGCCGCTTCGCACAGATAAGCGGTCGAGCTGGCCGGTTTGACGATCGCCGGCATCCCCGCGAGCAAGGTCGGGGCGAGCTTTTCGAGCATTCCCCAGACGGGGAAGTTGAAGGCGTTGATGTGGACCGCGGCGCCCATCATCGGCGAATAGATATGCTGCCCGACGAAGCTGCCGGTCTTTGACAGCGGCTCGACCGCGCCATCGAGCAGGAGGTGCGCGTGGTGGAGCTCGCGGCGGCCCTTCGACGAGAAACTGAGCAAGGTGCCGGCGCCACCCTCAATGTCGATCCAGCCATCCTTGCGGGTCGCGCCGGTCAGGTAATTGAGCTCGTACAATTCCTCCTTGCGGGCGAGAATAATGAGGCCGAGGCCTTTGATGATCCGCGCGCGGTCGTGGAAGGTGAGCTTGCGAAGGGCGGGCCCACCGACGCTTCGGGCGTGGTCCAGCATCCCCGCGAAATCGATCCCGCCCGATCCGGTGGTGGCGACCAGACTGCCGTCGATCGCGCTGGCGATCGGCGAAAGGGCGGCGGATTCGCCTGCAATCCATTGATCGCGGGCATAATTGAGCAATTGCGCGGTTTTCATCCTAATGTCCTACTCGTCATTGCGAGCGTAGCGAAGCAATCCACGGTCGCAGCTGGATTGCCGCGTCGCTGCGCTCCTCGCAATGACGAATTTGGGTTTGCATTCCGCTCGCCCCTTAAGGTCACTAAGGTCACATAAGTCGTAGACTCAAGCGCCATTTTGGCGGGGTGCGGGGGGCGGCGGGCGAAGGTGAGGGGAGGTCGGGGCCAGGTCAGCGCCATGCCGCGATGCTGTCAGACGAAGTCCTATTTTGAAAGCGGTATCCACGAATGTCCGCTTTCGACCCATTGCAGACATTAGGGCGACACCGTAGCCAGCGTCTGCAATGATGGATTTTCTCTGGCACCTGCGCGGCTCTGTGCCGCTCAATGAAACAGCGACGCAAGTACCGTCGCTAACGCAGGTGAATGCATCCGGCGAAAATTCTGCTTTGTAGATATTGCTGCTCGGCGCTGTAACAACCTTGATGTCGACGTACACGGCCATTGCCTTTCGGCCCGACCCGCGCCTGCTCCGCCCGGGGAGCGGAGCCGAGGTCCCTTCGATCGGGTCTGCCGACCGATTGACTCGGCCCCTAAACGCGCGCTTATTTCATGCGATGGGACGCTCGCAAACCCTCCCCCGCCTCGAACCCGCCGCTCCCCTCGACGAACCGGGTTGCCTGGCGGCCGACGGCCACGCCGCCCAGTCCAGCGAGCCCTGGGACCGCGACTTCATTCGCGTCGGCCGCTCGCGGATCGAGGGGACGGGTGTGTTTGCTAAGCGGCGGATCCATCGCGGTGCGCGGATCATCGAATATAGCGGCGAGCGGGTTGCGGCCGATCAGCTTGTCGCGCCGGCCGACGGCGCGGAGTCGGCGCGGGTCTACACCTTCCGCCTCAACGAGACGGTGGTGATCGACGGCGCCCGCGGCGGCAACGCATCGCGCTTCATCAATCACAGCTGCGCGCCGAACTGCGAGGCCTATGCGTTCGACGACCGGCTGTACATTTACGCCTTGGTCGACATCGCTCGTGGCGAGGAACTGACCTTCGATTACAAGCTCGCTCCGCCGCCGGGGCTTCCGGCCGAAAGCG
>JAJAYY010000098.1 GCA_026785965.1 Sphingomonas bacterium | reverse complement strand
GTTCTCGCGCACGAACACCGCCGCGACCGGCCCATTGACCTGGGTCGAGATCGCCACAATGTCCTGTTTGACATAGGCATTGTCGGTGCTGACGCTGGTGCCGCCGGTGAGCCAAAAAAACAGCCCGATCGCGGCGATCAGGGCTGGGACTCCGAACATCACCACCATTCGCTTGCGCGACTTTCTGGGCTTCGCTTCCACCACGGTTTCGCGCACGACCTCGTCGCTTCCGACCGCGGTTTCGGATTCGATCCTGGTTACCTTGTTCATGCCGTCACCCGCCGCGGTTCTTCCCGCGCAATTATATTGTCCCGGATCCGCGCCAACATGCCGCGCATCGTCTCGATCTGGTCGCCACCGAGGCCGACAAACGCCTCCCCCGACATTTGCTCGGCGAGGTCGCTCAGCCGCTCGCGCAGCGGTTCGGCGGTGGCGGTCAGCGACAGGCGCCACGCGCGCCGATCGGCGGGGTCGCGCTGCCGCTCGACCAGCCCGGCTTCTTCCAGCCGGTCGATGATGCGGCACGCGCTGATCGGCTCAACGTCGAGCCGGTCGGCCAGCTCGACCTGCTTCATCCCCGGATTGTGACCAAGGATGGCGATCACGCGCCATTGCGCGCGGGTCACGCCAAGCTCGGCCGCGCGGCGGTCGTAAAAACGGCGCAGCGCGTGCGATGTTTCGGCGAGTTCCCAGGCGAGTTCTTTCATATGCAGCGATATAATAAGCCTACTTATTAAATCAAGCACAGAGTTGTTGGGGTTGCCAGTTGCGCGCGGCAGCTTAAGGAATGGCCATGACGACCAGCAACGACATCGACCAAATCCTCGACGCGCTCGAAGCCGGCTATGCCGATTCGGTTGAGCGCCTGCGCAGCGCGCTCGAGGCTTATGCCCGCGATGGCGAACGCCCCGACGCCCGCGCCCGCGACGAAGGTGCTTTCTCTTATCCCGAGCTGCGCATCGAATATGATCCCGAGCTGCCCCCACCAACCCCGGCGCGGGCCTTCGCACGGCTCAACCAGCCGGGCATCTACACCAGCTCGATCGCCCGTCCGGCGCTGTTCCGCTCCTATCTTGCCGAGCAGCTCGAGCATCTCGTGCGCGATTATCCAGTCAAGATTTCGGTCGGCACCTCGGCCAGCGAGATCCCCTACCCTTATGTGCTCGACGGCGGCGATCTTTCACTCGACGGAATTTCGACCGCCGAATTGAGCCGCTGGTTCCCGTCCACCGAACTGGTCCACATCGGCGACGAAATTGCCGATGGTGCATGGGACCTGGCGCTCGACCCGACCCGTCCGCTGGCATTGTTCGACGCCCCGCGAACCGACTTCAGCCTGGCCCGGCTCAAACATTATACCGGCACCCCGGCCGAGCATTTTCAGCGCTTCGTGCTGTTCACCAATTACGTCCGCTATGTCGACGAGTTCGTCCGCTTCGCGGTCGCCGCGCTGCGCGATCCCGATAGCCGGTTCACCAGCCTTTCAGTGCCCGGCGGAACCTACGGACATGGCGACCTCGCCGACGCCGAGGCGCAAATTGCCGCCGGGGTATGGCGCCGCCACCAGATGCCCGCTTACCACCTTACCACTCCCGACGGCGACGGCATCACGCTGGTCAACATCGGCGTCGGGCCGTCGAACGCCAAGACGATCTGCGACCATATCGCCGTGCTCCGCCCCGAAGCATGGCTGATGATCGGTCATTGCGGCGGCCTGCGTCCAAGCCAGACGATCGGCGACTATGTCCTCGCCCACGCTTATCTGCGCGACGACCATGTTCTCGACGACGTGCTCCCGGTCGAAATCCCGATCCCCGCGATCGCTGAGGTCCAGACCGCGATGTACCAGGCCGCGCTCAGCGTCACTGGCGAGGATGAGGAAGCGATCAAGATGCGCCTGCGCACCGGCACTGTGGTGACGACAGACGACCGCAACTGGGAGCTGCGCTACACGCTCTCCGCGCTGCGCTTCAACCAGAGCCGCGCGGTCGCGATCGACATGGAATCGGCGACCGTCGCGGCGCAGGGCTATCGCTTTCGCGTCCCCTACGGGACATTGCTGTGCGTGTCGGACAAGCCGCTCCACGGCGAGCTCAAGCTGCCCGGCCAGGCCAACGCCTTTTACGAGCGCGCGATCAGTCAGCATTTGCGCATCGGCATCGAGACGCTTGCACTGCTCAAACAGGAAGGCGACGGCCTCCACAGCCGCAAGCTGCGCAGCTTCGACGAACCGCCGCTGCGCTAAGGATTGGGCGTCAGGTCGCGGATCCGCCCAAGCTCGGGCACGCCGCCACCCGCCCGCAAATACGCCTCGGTCGCATCGAGATCGAGACCGGCGTCGACCGCGTCGGTGCCCCCCGCCAGCACGGTGAAATTATCGCCGCCGCTGGCGAGGAAATTGACCACCGTCACCCGGTACGTCGCGGCCGGCACGATTGGCTTGCCGTCCAAAGTCATCGCGGCGATCCGCGAGCCCGAAGGGCGCGACAAATCATAAGCAAAGGCGAACCCCTTGCTCGGCAGGAGCATGTTCGGCCGCGCGACGCTGTTGGTGCTGCTGTCGAACTGCTGTTCGAGCAGCGCCTTCAACTGCGCGCCGGTCAGCGTCTTGATGACGAGGTTGTTGCCGAACGGCTGCATCGCGAAGATCTGGCCGTAGGTGACGACGCCGTCCGGCCCGGGAATGACATCGGCCCGCACCCCGCCCGAATTGGAAAAGGCGATCTGCGCCCCCTGCCTGCGGGTCGCCGCAAGCTGGGCATCGGCGATAAAGTCGCCACCGCTGATTTCGCGCGACGGACTGGGCTCGCGATTGAGCGGGCCCGCCAGCCGGCCGACAACACGCTGGGCCTGCGGTTCAGCAGCTTTGACATATCGCGCCACCAGCGCGGCCACGCCGCCGTCTGGTCGATAGTGCGGGACATCGGACACCAGCCCGACCTGTCCCGCTGACGCCGCGAACGGCTCGCCCTGGACGATCAAATTGTCCGCGCGGTGAGCGGTGACGCCGCGAAGGGGATCGACCGTCAGGCGAATGTCGCTGATCAGCGTGCCATAGCGCCCCGCGCTGGTCAGCAGCAGCGGCCGGCTGCGCCCCGGCTCGGGCCGGTCGCAGATGTAAGCGGCGTGGGTATGCCCGGAAATGACGACGTCGATCGCCCGGTCGAGCTTGGCGAGGATCGGCACGATATCGCCATCGAAATCGGGGCAGTTCTTGTCGTTGTAACTCCCGCTCGAACGCCCGCCCTGGTGGATCAGAAGCACGATCGCGTCGGCGCCCGCCAGCTTGAGCGCGCGTACCGCGGCATTGGCCGTCGCCGCCTCATCCGCGAAGGTGAGGCCGGCCACTCCGGCGGGCGTCACGAGCGTCGCGGTTTGCTTGAGCGTCATGCCGATGAAGCCGACCTGCACCGGGCCGAAATCCTTGATCGCGGTGCCGGGGAATAGCGT
>JAJAYY010000097.1 GCA_026785965.1 Sphingomonas bacterium | reverse complement strand
CCGAACATGGCTCATGGCCTGAGCCTCGATATAATCGGCCAGTTCACCGGCGATGTAGCTGGGGCCGTTGTCGCTGAGCAGGCGAGGCTTGTGATGCACATGGGCCTGATCGCACCCCGAGGCGGTGAGCGCCATGTCCAGCGTGTCGGTGACGTCCTCGGCCCGCATCGCATCGTGCTGCACAGCTTCCAGGCGATGATTTAGCGAGAGAAGTCGTCGAGCACGGTCGAGAGATACATCCAGCCCCACCCGATGATCTTGAAGTAGGTGCTGACGGGGAACAGAGATCGACGAGGCGACGCCCGGCTACGAAGCGTTCGGCGACGCGCTCGACCAGTGGGGCGATATCCTGAAAGATCTGAGTTACGAAGACGACTAAGGCCGAGAACGACTCTCAATCCATCTATCTGGAGCGATGCCTTCGTGTGATTGGTCTCGGTGTTACGCTTCCGTCACGGAAAGCCCCGAAAGCAGACTTTCCAATTGCGGCCTCTGCGATGATCACAGTGCTTCCCAACTGGGTTGAGCGACCAAAGGCATTCCGGACTTCGGCCCAAGTCCGGGGGATTGGGTTCGTCAAACGGCTTGCCAGATTCATCTCGCCGCGCCCTTTGCGATGTCCGCCGTGAACAGATGGTCGCGCGGTGGGCGTCTTGCTCTTAAGAGGGCGGAATGAATCGTCGTTCCGATATGACATTTTTGTTTCCTCGCGCCGGATCGCCAACGGCCTGGGCGGTGGCGATCGTCGCGATTGGGGCGGGAGTCGTCGCGCGCCTCGGACTCGACCCGCTCATCGAGGAGCGTGGCACGTTCATCTTCTTCGTTCCCGCGGTCGTTGCCGCCGCCGCAATTGGCGGGCTTTGGCCCGGATTGTTCGCGACCCTGCTGGGCGCTTCCGCCGCGCTGGCGGTCGACTCGATAACTGGTGATCTTGGCGCGGGCAATTTTGTCGGCGCCGCCGTCTTCTTATTGATCGGGGCGTCGGTGGCTATGGGCGGGAGGTGGTCCCAGACTGTGCGCCGCCGCTCGATGGTAGTTAATGAGGATCTCGCACAGCGCGAAGCCCACCTGCGCTCAATCCTCGAAACGGTTCCCGACGCGATGATCGTCATCGACGGAGCAGGGGTGATGCAGGATTTCAGCCGCGCCGCGGAACGCCTGTTCGGCTGGTCTGCCGAGGAAACGGTTGGCAAGAATGTTCGCATGCTGATGCCTTCGCCCTACCGTGAAGCGCATGACGGATATCTGGAGCGTTATCGCCGCACCGGCGAACGCCGCATCATCGGCATCGGCCGAATCGTCGTTGGCGAGCGCATGGATGGCTCGACCTTTCCGATGGAGCTATCGGTCGGCGAAATGCGACGCGAAGCCGAAGGGCAATTTTTTACCGGCTTCATTCGCGATCTCACCGAACGCCAGCAGACCCTCGCCCGGCTTCAGGAACTGCAGACCGAGTTGGTCCATATCTCGCGGCTGACCGCACTTGGTGAAATGGCATCGGCGCTGGCGCATGAACTCAATCAGCCGCTCTCGGCGATCGCCAACTACCTCAAGGGCAGCAAGATGCTGATCGCGCGCGGTGACATCCCCCATGAGCGGATTTCCGACGCGATCGATCGCGCCGCCAACGAAGCGCTCCGCGCCGGTGAAATCATTCGCCGTCTGCGCGACTTCGTGGCGCGCGGGGAGACCGAACGGCGGATCGAGAGCCTATCGAAACTGATCGAGGAGGCGAGCGCGCTGGCGCTGGTCGGGGCCAAGGAACAAGCCGTCCGGGTCCGCTTCGAGTTTGAACCCGAAGCCGACCTCGTCCTGGTAGACAAGGTCCAGATCCAGCAAGTTGTATTGAATCTTATTCGCAATGCTGTCGATGCCATGGAAGAGGTTTCGAAGCGCGACTTGATCGTCGCGATCAATGGCGTCGATCGGGAGTCGGTCCGGGTGACGGTATCCGATACGGGACCCGGTATCAGTCAAACTATAGCCGATGACCTGTTTCAGCCATTCATCACGACGAAGCGCACCGGGATGGGCGTGGGCCTGTCAATTTCTCGCACGATCGTCGAAGCGCACGGCGGCCGAATTTGGGTGGAGCCGAACGAAGTAGGTGGGGCGATCTTCCATTTCACCCTTCAGCGCGTGGGCAAGAAGGAAGTTTCCGATGGCCAATGAGCCTGTGGTGCATGTGATCGACGATGACGAAGCCGCGCGGCATTCGCTCGCCTTTTTGCTAGAATGTGCTGACTTCGATGTGCGGTCTTATGAAACCGCGGTCGCATTCCTCAAGGCTGTGCCGTCGATGGAGCATGGCTGCATCGTGACCGACGTTCGTATGCCCGAGATGAGCGGCGTCGAGCTGATTGGCCGGTTGAGGGCGCTCGCCGTTCCCGATCCGGTGATCGTCATCACCGGTCACGCCGACGTTCCGTTGGCGATCCAGGCCATGAAGGCCGGCGTCGCCGACTTCATCGAGAAGCCATTCAGCGACGACGTGATCCTGGCGGCGGTCCGCGCGGCGCTGACTCGACAGTCCGACCGCGATCAGGCGCGTGCCGGTCGCGACCGGGTCGCGGCGCTTCTCGAGACCCTGTCACCGCGGGAACGCGAGGTGCTTGAAGGCCTGGTCGACGGACGAGCCAACAAGGTGATCGCCTTCGATCTCGACATCAGCGCACGCACCGTTGAAGTTTATCGGGCCAACGTCATGACCAAGATGAAGGCTGCCAGCCTGTCGGAGTTGGTACGCATGGTCATGACCGCCAGGCTTGTCTGAACGAGCAGCAACTAGGCGGCAGAGAGGGTGTTCGGAAGATCAACCTGTGTGTCCACGCGCTCGAACATCGACCGGATCCCGTTCAGCAGATCATCGGATAAAAGCGGCTTCTCGACGATCGCTGCGCCGAGAGCGAGCGCGCGCTTGCGCAACGCAACAGTCGGATTGCTGGTGATCAGCAACGCCGGAGCGTCGATCAGCTGATCACGAAGAGACAACAAGAGCTGCAGCCCGCTGATCCCCGGCAGCCGATGATCGAGCACCAAGCAAGCGCCGGGCCCAACCTCGCCGCGTTCGGCAAAATCTTCCGCGCTTTCGAACGATTCGACAGTGTAACCCTCCAATTCCAGCGAAAAGCTGAGCGAGTCCCTGAGGGCGCGGTCGTCATCGACCAGGATGATACTTTGCGACACGACAGCCGGCATCTTTCTTCCATTGACGAACAAGCGTGCAGCATATGCGGTGCTCGGCCAACTCGTGGCTTGAACCTAGGGACAATAACGGAGTGTCCGGCGAAGCGAGGGCGTCCCTAGAAGCGGCCAGCGCCAACGATCCGTGGAGACTTGCAAGTGGAAGCCCAGATTCTGTCGCGCTACGCCGACCGGCCGCTGCCTCGCTATACGAGTTATCCGACCGCGCCGCACTTCTCCGCCGCGGTCGGGCGCGACACCTATCGCGACTGGCTTCTAGCGGTGCCCGCGGACAGTTCGGCGTCGCTCTACCTCCACATCCCTTTCTGCCGGTCGATGTGCTGGTATTGTGGGTGTCACACGACGATCACGGCGCGCGATGCGCCGATCGCCCAATATCTCGCGGCCCTTCACCGCGAGATCGACCTCGTCACCGACGCGCTGCCCGGGCGGATGAAGGCGAAACATATCCACTTCGGCGGCGGCACGCCAACGTTGATGAAGCCGGAGCAATTCGGCTTGCTGATGGATCGGCTTCGTGCCCGCTTCGACCTCGCTGCGGACGCCGAAGTCGCAATCGAAATCGATCCGCGGACTCTCGAAGTGGCGATGATCGATGCGCTCGCCGCGGGCGGCGTGACGCGCGCGAGCCTCGGGGTGCAGAGCTTCGACCCGCTGGTCCAGCGCGCGATCAACCGAGTCCAGAGTTTCGACGAGACAAAGCAAGCAATCGAGGGACTGCGTGCGGCGGGGATCGCGGCGGTCAATTTCGACCTGATCTACGGCTTGCCCAAGCAGACCGTCGAATCCTGTATCGAAACCGCCGTCCAGGCGCTTGAACTGGCGCCCGACCGGTTCGCCGTGTTCGGTTATGCCCATGTTCCGCAATTCAAGCTCCACCAGCGCAATATCCAGCAGTCCGAGCTTCCCAATGGCGCGGCACGGTTCGCCCAGTCCGAGGCAATCGCCGCCGTGCTCGTCGGCGCCGACTATGTTCGCATCGGGCTCGACCATTTCGCAAAACCCGACGACGAACTGGCGCGCGCATTCGAAGCCGGAACACTGCACCGCAATTTTCAGGGGTACACGACCGACGCATGCGACACGCTGCTCGGCTTCGGTGCGTCGTCAATCGGGCGATTGCCCGCCGGCTATGTCCAGAACGCAGTACTGATCGGGGAGTATCAGCGAAGGATCTCTGCGGGCGAGCTGGCCGTCGCAAAGGGCCGCGGGTTCGCTCCTGAAGACCGGCTTCGAGGAGCGATCATCGAGCGGATCATGTGCGACTTTCGGGTCGATCTCGACGAGGTTTGTGGTCGCTTCGGTGGCGATTCACGGCAGCTCAGCGCCACCATCGCCCTCGACCCGCTGATCCGCGACGGCATCGCTCATCGTGACAAGGGCATCGTCACGCTGGCCGACGCGGCACGCCCATTGGTGCGCGTGCTGGCCGCGGCCTTCGATCAGTATCTCGACGAGTCCCCGGCGCATCATTCGCGCGCGGTGTGATCCTTGACCCGAAACTGGTCAATAGGCCCAATCGATTTGCAGCCAGATCTTGCGCGTATCCATGGCAAATCGGTTGGCGCGATAATCGGCCAGCTTGGCGGTCGCCGTCCAGCGGCCGCGCTTGGCGGAAATTGCCGCGTCCCATTCGAACCCATATTCGATGTTCAGCCGGTCGCTTTCGAACCGATGATAAGTGACGTCGGCATTGACCGCATCGAAGCCGGCGATTCTTTTCCAGCCGTAGCCGGCGCCGGCATAAAGGTCGCGAATCCCGTCAGGCGGCGTCGTCAGGAATTTGTCGGCCCAGCCCTGGAATTTGTGGAGCGTCGCCAGCGGCGTCTGCACGCTGGTTAGCGGTCGCCCGTCATCCGCGCCCAGCACTTCATATCCGGCGCGCAATTTGAGCGCCGCGAGATCGAGCCCGGCGTCGAGCGCAAGATAGGTGGCCGAATAGTCGTTCGGGCTGCGATGATAGTCGGACTGGCGCGCAGAGCTCGCGGCATAATGGAGCGTAGTATGGGCCGACAGCTTGCGGCTTCCCGCGAAGCGCGCCCCATAGGTCTGGCTCGACAGGCGGAAGCCCGAGACCGACGCTTCGTCCTGGTCGACCAAAAAAGCGAAGGCGGTGAGCGTTCCATAGAGCGTTG
>JAJAYY010000096.1 GCA_026785965.1 Sphingomonas bacterium | reverse complement strand
GGATGACGTAGAAGCCGACGTCGAGCAACGCTGCCATGAGCGGGCCAACCTGGGTCGAAAACAGCACCGCCGCGCGCGCTGCCAGCCATAGCCCGAACAGCAGGGCGAGCGGCCCGCCCGCGATCGGCAACCGACCGGTCCAATTCGGAATTGCCGTCAACAGGAATCCGGCGATCACCGCGCCGACGAAACCGAACAGCATTTCATGTCGGTGCCAGGCGAGGGGATCGAAATGGGTCGGAAGGGTGAAGGTGCCGCTCAACGCGCAAAGCCATAGTATTAACGCGACCAGTGCCCAGAGCGCCCCACTCGTGAAGAATGGCCGGTAACCGCCCCGAAAAAACGGGTGTGAATCGGCCATCCTTCGCTTTCTCAAAGCGAGCATTTGTTCGCCACGCGTGATCATGTCTGTCACCTTTATGTACCTCGAAATGCGATTCGAACCGAGCAGGAGCCCGGCCTCCACGCGGAGACCGGGGCGCCATTTCTCAACCTACTCCGCCGGAACGAAGACCGGTTCGGATCCGATGTGACCGCGACGACGGGGGATCAGCAGGTTCATCGCGAATAGCGCCAGCGTCACCGCGCCGATACTGAACACAATGTCGCCCGGGACGCGCATCCATACCAGTGTCTGCATCACCGAGCCGTGGATGATCTCCGGCGAACGCGCATACCAGAAGCTTGTCGTGATGCTGTGATAGGCCTGGTAGATGCCGGCCGGCACGAGGCTGAGGAAGACCATCCCGGCGAGCCCGACGTTGAGCGTCCAGAAGGTCGTTTTCAACAATCCTTCCGACCAGACGGCGTCGCGGTACGCCGTGCGCAGGCAGAGCAACAGCAGCCCGATGCCGAGCATGCCATAGACACCGAACAATGCGGCGTGGGCGTGCGCCGGCGTCATGTTGAGGCAGCCTTTTTTGTATACGCCATTGTCCCGTGGACCCCGTGCTGGATGATTCAGACGGGATTAGAGGGCTGGCGATTACCGGGACACTGGGGGATTCACCATAAGTAGAACCCCTAGGTGGGACCGGAATTATTACGATGAAGAACCCCTCGTAACTCACAGCTTCCGACGTCGGCTGGGTTCCGATGAAAGTTTCAAATCTCGCTTGGCCAGGCCAAGATTGAGAGCATAGTTCGTTATCTCTGGGTGGGTATCGCGGTCTTCGGCTGATAGTGGAGCGCAACTGCGCGCCTGACCGCGTTGCTCTCATGGCTCGGGCGGGTCGGGATCGTCGTCGTTAAGGATGCGCAACGCGGCGCCGTCGAGGTCATCATATTGGCCGTTGTCGAGCGTCCATAAAAAGGCCGTCAGACCACTCAGACCGAGCAACAACGCGACAGGGATGAGCAACGCCAGCCCGTTCACCGCGCGCAAGCCCGAAGCCGCAAGGCATTGGCGACCACGATCAGCGACGATCCCGACATCGCGATCGCCGCGATCAGCGGGGTCGCCAACCCGGCCATTGCCACCGGAACGGCGAGCAAATTATAGCCCACTGCCAGCGCGAAATTCTGCCGAACCACGCGCATCGTTCGGCGCGCGGCGGCGACCGCGATTGCCACCGGCATCAACCGCTCACCCAGAAACAGCAGGTCCGCGGCGGTCTGGCCCACGTCGGATGCTGACGAGGGCGCAATCGAAACATGCGCAGCCTTCAATGCCGGCCCGTCGTTCAGCCCGTCGCCGACCATCAGCACCTTGTGCCCGCCCGCCTGGATTGCGGCGATCGCGTCATATTTTTCAGCTGGGGTAACGCCCGAGCGATGCTCGATTCCCAATGCGTCGGCGACGACCCGGACCGGCTCCTCGCGGTCCCCTGACAGGAGCCGTGGAGCGAAGCCGAGCCCGCGGAGCGCGGTTATTGCGCCCACCGCGTCGGGGCGCAGCCGATCCTCGAACCTCAGGATTCTCACTGGACCGTCGTCAAACTGGAATGCTGTCGCGAGTGAAGCACCCGCTGCCGCGTCGACGCCGAGCCAATGGAGCCGGCCAAGCCGCACGGTCGCCCGGCCCCGGCGACCGCTGACACCCAGTCCGGGTTGCTCGACCAGTTGGTCGAGCTCGGCCGCACCCACCCCTTGCGCTTCCAAGGCTGCGGCGAGCGCGCGCGACAGCGGATGGCGGCTGGAACGCGCGAGTGCCAGCGCCATCGCGGCTTCGTCCGGCGGCAGGTCGAGCGGAAGGGTGGCGGTCGGCCGACCGAGCGTCAGCGTCCCGGTCTTGTCGAACAATGCTGTGTCGGCCTCGGCCAGGCGTTCGAGTGCCGATCCGTCCTTGATCAAGATGCCATGGCGCATCAATGCCCCCGCTGCGACGACCTGCGCAACGGGGACCGCGAGACCGAGTGCGCATGGGCAGGTGATAATCAGAACCGCAACCGCAATCAGCATCGATTGGTGTGCGCCAGCCCCCGCGATCATCCAGCCGGCGAAGCTTGCCGCGGCGAGGCTGTGCACCGCCGGAGCGTAGAGCCGCGCGGCGCGATCGGCGACTCGGACGTAGCGCGACTTGGCGCCATCGGCAGCTTCGATCAGCCGGGCGATCGCGGCAATCGCCGTGCCGGGCCCGGCGGCGGTCACCTTGACGGTCAGCGGCGAATCGAGGTTGGTTGTCCCGGCGAGCACCGCGCTGTGGATAACCACGAATTCGGGAAGGCTCTCACCGGTGACCAACGAACGGTCGATGCTCGAACGGCCCGAAACGACGATTCCGTCGGCGGCGAAATTCTCTCCTGCGGCGACAAGAATTGTCATCCCCGGCGCAAGCTCGTTGGCTTCGCGCCATGCGCTGGTCCCGTCCTTGCCGATCACCAAAGCCCGCGGCGCGGTTTGTCGAAGCAGCGCGGCGACCCCGCTTTGCGCACGCGCGCGCATCACGCTGTCGAGGAAGCGCCCAGCGAGAAGGAAGAACAGCAGCATTGTCGCGCCATCAAAGTAAGCATGGCGTCCGCCGACGATCGTTTCGTACAGGCTCATCGCGCAGGTCAGGATCACCCCGATCGAAATCGGCACGTCCATATTGGTCCGCCAGCGGCGAAGCGCAGCCCACGCGCTTTTGAAGAACGGTCGCCCAGCGTAGCCGACCGCGGGAAGCGCGATCAGCGCCGACAACCAGTGGAACAATTGGCGCGTCGGTCCTTCTGCCCCCGACCAGATGCTGACCGACAGCAGCATGATGTTCATCGCCGCGAAGCCCGCGACGCCAAGCGCCCGGGCAAGTGTGCGCTGCTCGGAACTGGCAAGACTCTCCTCGCCCCCGAGGAACGGTTCGGCGGGAAAGCCGAGCCGCTCGATCGCCTCGCGAAGCGCCGGCCCGTCGAGCGTGTCGGCGTGCGCGACCCGCACCCGCCGGGTCGTGAAATTAACCCGCGCATCGATTACGCCGGCGGTCTTGCCGAGCCCGCCCTCAAGCTTGGCGATGCAGCCCGCGCAGCGCAGGCTGGGGACGGTGAAGACGCTGGTCGCGGCGGTCATCAGCCGACCTGCGCCTCAAAGCGAGCCGATCGACCGCCGCTGCGCAGTTGGACGTGAAGCCGCCAGCGCCCCAGCGGCAGCGGTGCGGTCGAGCGATAGCGGCCTTCGCCGACGCGCACGAACGCGAGCGTCCGTTCGGGCGCGCGGCCGCGCGGGTGGCTGGCGACCGCGTCTACCGTGCCGTCGAGCGGTCCGCCGGGAGTGTTGGCCTCAATCTCGACCCGCCGCGCATCGTCTTGAGTCGCGGCGATGCCCCAGCCGAGGGCATCCTGCGCGCGCGCCTCAGCCAGCCAGCGATTGTAGTGCTGGCTCGCGACATAGCTGTTGTCGACTACCGTCCCACCGAAGGTCGTGATGGCGTAGTGCGCCATGATGACATTGACCCCGATGACCAACCCGAACATGCCGAGCATCGCGCCGAGCATATGCCAGCCTGTGAAGCGCCTGCTCATCGTACTGTATCGGCTCGTTCGAAGAAACTCGCCTCGCGATCTACGCCGCCCTCCTTGTCGAGCGCGGTGACGACGAAGTTCAGCGGGGCGCGCTGCGGACCAGGCGTCGAGGTCGCGACAAAGACCCGCCTACGCGCAACTTGGTCGGGCGGAGTCGCGAGTTTAAGCGAGGATGCGGCGTTCTCGCGGCTGCCGTCTTCGTCCCACACCACGGCTCCGGGAAGCCCGTCGACAGTGATCGAGACGGTGCGCGGGCGTCCCTCCATATTGCGGACGTTAATCGTGTAGCTGTTGCGGATCGTCCCGTCGGATAATTGGACGTAAAGCGGATTGCGTTCCTGGCGCACGCTGAGGTCGAGCCGGGTGCGCGAACCGAGCGCGAACAGCAATCCGCTGCCGATCCCTGCCCAGACGAGAAAATAGAGAATCGTGCGGAGCCGGAATAAGCGCTTGACCGCCGGTTCGGGGATCCCACCCACGCCCGCGATCAGCTCGTCGGCGACGGTCGAATAGCCGATCAACCGCGGCGGCCGGCCGATCCGTTCCATCACCTGGTCGCAGGCATCGATGCACAGCCCACAGGTGATGCAGCCGATCTGCGCGCCGTAGCGGATGTCGATTCCCGTTGGGCAGACCGCGACGCAAGCGTTGCAATCGATGCAGTCGCCAAACTGCAGCGACTTGGTCGGGTCGGCGGCCAGGGCGACGAGCAACTCGAGCCCCGCCTGAGGCTTGGCCGCCTCGTCGCCATCCGAGGGCTGGTAGACCGCTTCGCCGGCGCGCTTGATGCCGTGCGACCTGGGTTCGCCGCGCCAATATTTGTAGGTCACCATCAGCGATTTTTCGTCGAGCATCGCGCTCTGGATGCGCGGCCATGGGCACATGTAGACGCACACCTGTTCGCGCAGGATCGCGCCGAGCGTGTAAGTCGTCGCGGTGAGGATGCCGACCGTCAGATAGGCCTGGTACGGCGCGATCCCGTCGACAAATTGCCGCGCGAGCGTTGGCGCGTCGGCGAAATAGAAGATCCATGCGCCGCCGGTCGACGCGGCGATCACCAGCCATATGGCGTGCTTGGAAACGCGCTTGGCCAGCTTGCCCAACGTCCATGGCGCGCGCTGCAGCCTGGTCTGCGCGTTGCGGTCGCCGTCGATCAGCCGCTCGACGTGAACGAAAAGATCGGTCCACACCGTTTGCGGACAGGCGTAGCCGCACCACGCGCGCCCAACCGCCGAGGTGACCAAGAACAGCCGCACCCCAGCCATGATCAGCAGCCCCGCGACATAGTAAAATTCGTGCGGCCAGATTTCGATCGCGAACATGTAGAAACGGCGGTGCGGCAGATCGATCAACACCGCTTGGTCGGGGGCGTAGGGTCCGCGGTCCCAGCGCAGCCACGGGGTGACGTAATAGATCGTCAGGGTGACCAGCATCACCAGCCATTTGAAACGACGGAAAGTGCCGTCGATCGCCTTGGGAAATATCTTGCGCCGCGCCTCGAACAATTGCGGCTCGTCGCCTTTGATCGGGCTAGCGGTTGCCATCTAATGTCGCCGCGGCCTCGGCCGGCGCCTCCGCGATATAGGCTTCCCCACCACCGAGCGAATGGACATAGGCGGCGAGCATCTTGAGCGTGACAGGATCGAGCCGCGTGCCCCACGCCGGCATTACCCCGCGGCGCGAATTGGCGACTGTGGCGGTCAGCGAGTCGCGATCGCCGCCGTAAAGCCAGATGGCATCGGTCAGCCGTGGCGCACCGAATGTCCGGTCACCCTCGCCGCCGGCGCCATGGCATGCGGCACAATTGGCTGCGAACAGCACCGCGCCGCGCCGTGCCGCGCCGCTCGTGCGATCCAGTTTGGCGATGACCCGGACGAAGCTGACGACGTCGTCGACCTCTTCGTATTTGAGAATAGCGTCGCGCCCGAACGCGGGCATGATCGACGTCCGCGTCTCGTCATTGTCGGGATGCCGAATTCCCGCCACCAGCGTCTGGTGGATCGCCTTGATGTCGCCGCCCCACAGCCAGTCATCGTCATTAAGGTTGGGATAGCCCTTGCTGCCCGCGGCGCCCGCCCCGTGACACTGGACGCAATGAACCTTGAACGCCGCACGCCCGCCCTCGACCGCGGCCTGCATCAACCGCGAATCGCCGTCGAGTCGCTCGATTGGAATTCGCGACAGCGCCTCGCGGACGGGTGCCTGTCGCTGCTTCTCAGCGGCGACGTCGCGTTCGTAATCGCCGCGGCTCGACCAGCTGAGAACGCCGCGGGTCGCCGAGTTGAGCAGCGGCCAGGCCGGATAGAGGATCATGTAGCCGATCGAGAACAGGATCGTCGCGTAGAGCGTGTATAGCCACCAGCGCGGCATCGGCGTGTCGAGCTCCTCGATCCCGTCCCATTCGTGGCCAACGGTCGGGGTTCCGGTGACTTTGTCGATTCGGGGCTTATCAGCCATCAGCGCGGTCCTCGTCGAAGATCATGTTTGCCGCGCGGTCGTGCGACTGCGCGGCGCCGCGGCGAAAAGTCCAGCCGATCAGCACAACAAACAATCCGCCGAGAAAGAGCAGCCCGTAGCTATCGGCGATGTGGCGCAGCATATCGTAGCTCATCGCGCGCGTTCCTGCGCCCGGGCCGCGTTGACGTCGACCAAGGTCCCCAGCATCTGCAAATAAGCGGTCAACGCATCCATTTCGGTCAGCCGCGCCGGATCGCCGTCGAAATCGCGCGCTTGCGCCTTGGGATAGCGCTTGAGCAGCGCCGCATTGTCGGCCTCGGGATCGGCCTGCGACTTGAGATCGGCATCGGCGGCAGCGATCGCCGTGTCGCTATAGGGCACCCCGACGCGGCGCAGCGCCGTAAGGTGCCCCGCAGCATTCGACGTATCGAGCGCGGTCTCGGCGAGGAAGCCATAGCTGGGCATGATCGATTCAGGGACGACCGAGCGAGGATCCTTCAAGTGCTGGACGTGCCACTCGTCCGAATAGCGACCGCCGACGCGCGCGAGGTCGGGTCCGGTGCGCTTCGATCCCCACTGGAACGGGTGGTCGTACATGCTTTCCGCGGCCAGGCTGTAGTGGCCGTAGCGCTCGACCTCGTCGCGGAACGGGCGGATCATCTGGCTGTGGCACGAATAGCAGCCTTCGCGAACGTAGATGTCGCGCCCGGCTTGTTCGAGCGGGGTGTAGGGCCGAACGCCCTCGACCTTAGTGACAGTCGAATCGATCCAGAACAACGGCGCAATCTCGACGATGCCGCCGATCGCGACGGTGATGAACGCGAGCACCGCGAGCAGCGTGACGTTGCGCTCGATGATCTTGTGCTTGGTCGTTAGTGGGGATGCCATCGCTTATGCCCCCTGCTGCGCGACGGCCGGCGCCATCGGCCGATCCTTGTCTGGATCATAGGCCGCGCTCGACATCGGCGCCTCGACGCGCACCCGTCCCCTGATCGTCATCCACACATTATAGGCCATGACGAAACCGCCAATGAGATAGAGCAATCCGCCGACGACGCGGATCATGTAGTAAGGCTTCATCGCCGCGACGATCTCGGCGAAGGCATAGACCAGATAGCCGTCTGATCCATATTCGCGCGCCATCAGTCCCTGTGTGATCCCGGCGACCCACAAGGCCGATGCGTAAAGCACGATCCCCAGGGTCGCGAGCCAGAAGTGCCAATTGACCATCCGCAGCGAATAGAGCCGCTCGCGCCCCCACAGTCGCGGCGTCAGATAGTAGATCGCGGCGAACGTGATCATCCCGTTCCACCCGAGCGCGCTCGAGTGGACGTGGCCGATCGTCCACTCTGTGTAGTGGCTGAGGGAATTGACCGCCTTGATCGACAGCATCGGCCCTTCGAAGGTCGCCATTCCGTAGAAGGCCAATGCAAACACCATCATGCGGATGATCGGATCGGTGCGGATCTTGTCCCACGCCCCGTTGAGCGTCATCAGTCCATTGATCATCCCGCCCCAACTCGGCATCCACAGCATCACCGAAAACACCATCCCCAAGGTCTGCGCCCAGTCGGGCAGCGCAGTGTAGTGAAGGTGGTGCGGTCCCGCCCAGATGTAGAGAAAGATCAGCGACCAGAAGTGGATGATCGACAGGCGGTAGCTGTAAATCGGGCGCTCGGCCTGCTTGGGGACAAAATAGTACATCATCCCGAGGAAACCCGCGGTGAGGAAGAAACCGACGGCGTTATGGCCGTACCACCATTGGGTCAGCGCATCCTGGACCCCGGCGAACGCGGAATAGGACTTCGACCCGACCAGCGACACGGGCATTGAAAGGTTGTTGACGATGTGAAGCATCGCCACGGTAATGATGAAGCTGAGGTAGAACCAGTTGGCGACATAGATGTGTGGCTCGTGCCGCCGCGCGATGGTCGCGACATAGACCGCCAGATAGGCGACCCAGATGATCGTCAGCCAGATATCGACATACCATTCGGGCTCGGCATATTCGCGGCTTTCGGTAATGCCGAGCAAATAGCCGGTCGCGGCGAGCACGATGAACAATTGGTAGCCCCAGAAGACGAATATCGCGAGCCCGGGAAAGGCCAGCCGCGCGCGGCAGGTGCGCTGGACCACATAAAAGCTGGTCGCGATCAGCGCATTGCCGCCGAAAGCGAAGATCACCGCCGAGGTATGGACCGGGCGCAACCGCCCGAAATTCAGATATTGGCTAAGGTTAAGGTCGGGAAACACCATCTGCGAAGCGATGATCACCCCAACGAGGAAGCCGACCAGCCCCCAGAAGACGGTGGCAATCACGCCGAGGCGAATGACATCGTCGTCGTACCGGCTGCGGTCGACCGTCTCCGCCGGGGTGACTCCGGCAAGCACCCCATAGTCGGCGCGGCTCATGGTTGCCGATGCCGTCAGCAGGGCTGCCGCCGCGATGATTGCCATGTGAATCGCGAAACCGCTGTCGGCCGCGCCGATCGCCATGAATAATGCGACCAGGGCAATCGCGAGCCAAACGAAGACGCGCCCGACCAGGCCGTGCATGGTGTTCGCTGGCAGTAAAGCGGAGGCGTCAGGGGCGCTGGGCATAGGGGTCGGTCCGTGTGTCGGAGGAGTCAATCGCGCCAGCCGCGATCGCCGCGAACAAACCAAGCGCGATGATCGAGCTGAGGATCATGATTGCCAGCATCACCCGCACAGCCACCTTGTCGGCAGGCGGCTTGCGCGCGCGGCCGGTGGTGATGGCGTTGTCGGGTTTGCTGGTCAGCCGGGCGATATCACGGGCGCGGAGCACAAGCCAAGCGCCCGAGGCGAGAGCGACCAGCGCGCAAACCCCAATGATCAGCCCGTAAACCCCGATCGGAAGATTCATCGGCTGTCTCCGTCGCGCATCGTCGCTGTCGATCCCACTGACCGTGATTGCTCATCGATTCGGCGCAATGCGCCAATCAGGGCCGGATTGCTAGCGATCCGGGTCGCGCTATCCAGTCAGGGAAACTACGTAGGGACAACTCCCCAATCTCGCGACGGACGGCGGTGGCGCTCGCATAAAGGCCGCAAGTCGACTCAAGTTCGAAATGCTCAGTCCGAAGCAACTGTGGATCTGGCTCGTGCTATTTTGCGACCTCCATCCTCTTCGGTCGCAGAACAATATGTCCGCGTTTCGTATTGGCCCCTCAAAACCGGACTAACCGCTTTCGGCCAATGCCGGACTTACCTCAATGTCTTACTTTGGCCGGTAACGGCCGGTCCGCACTCGGGCAGCATCCGCGTCAAGCGGACGTTCGAGACCAGATCAGGGATTGAACACGGCCAGCACATAGAGCCTACGTGGACCGCGAAGAATGTACTGTGCAGTCGCTTTCGGCGCGGTAGTCTACGATCGTCGAAAAGAGCCAAGGACCTGGCCATGCTTAACAAAGTCGTGATTGCAGATGCGGGCAGTTACGCGCCTGCCGGTCAGCGCCTCCATGGGCTTCGTCCGGTCAACTTCGTTCTCGGCGCGAACGGCTCGGGCAAGACCACCATTGCGCGGGCGCTTGCCGCACCTGACCGGTTCCCCGACTGCACGATCGGCTGGGCGAGCGGTCGCGCACTTGATTGCCTGGTCTGGAACAGCGACTTCAGCGACGATAATTTCGCGGCAGCGACGGCGCCCGGCATCTTCACGCTCGGTAAGGAAAGCATAGCTTCCCGCAACTTTACCGCGCAAGGTCCAGCCACGCTCAATCCCTAGCAGGAAACCAGCAGCCAAGGCCGCGCCAAGTCTGAGCGCCTCTTCTGCCCAGCTTAGCGAAACAATGACGGTCACTCCTGCGAATCCGGACGAATATTGTCTTTGGCAGTCTTCAGAGGCGTCAATGCTGCCTGGCCGACATTGCTGCTTCTGCACAGATCGTCCGGGCGAACGCGTCGACTTCATAAAGAATCCGATCCGCTTCGGCTTGATCAAGACCATCGACGACCGAGTCTGCGTGATAATGATAGTTTTTCGCGAAACCGAACACGGCCTTCAGATATTGTTCGAACGATTGCCTGAGCGATATCCACATGCCTTGGCTCTCCAGCCACGGCAAAGTTGCGGCGGAGGTCGTCACGACTGCCAATCGTTTCCCACGGAACAGATCATTCTTCTGCGTAGCCAGATCGGTAAACCGAAATCCCGCGCCGAAAACTCGATCAACATAGCCTTTGATAATTGCCGGTGGAGTCCCGAACCATAACGGATATATGAACGTGACGACGTCGCATTTTCTGATCAAGTCGAGCTCCTTCTCGACGTCGGGCGAAAATGGCTGATCTTTGCTCATGGACCGCTCCGATTCCTTGAGGAGGGGATCGAAGCCCAGCGCGTAAAGATCCCTGAGGATCGCCTCCTGATGATTTGCATGAACGGTTTCGACATAGTGTTTCGCAATTGCAGCATTGAAACTTTCTGTCGCGGGATGCCCCAGAATGATGAGATGCGAAACGGACCTTGAAGGCGAAGGCCGGTCACCGTCACTCCTAGATTCACTTTTCGGCATGCGCTGAAAGTCCCGACTGTGAAAACGTTACTTAAGATTATTCCGAAGGTAGCAGGTTCGCTGCTCCAAGTCAGTTTATCTGCATCAAAAGTCAGATGCTTGTCGCGCGACTGTCCGCCCTCACCGCTTGAGTCTCCAGCCTAGGAAACGGCGGCTCCAAACGACTTACCGATCTCTACCGTGGTGGCATCGCCAACACTCCCCAAAATGTAACCCGCAGGATCGGCCTCATAATCGGTGTGCTCCCGGCACGAGCACCGATGACTCCTAGCAGACGCAAGCAGGCTACCGAAACGAGGGCAACCATCGGCACGAGCAAGTGGTGAGGAGCAATTCCGACCGCGATCAAAGGGGCGGAAGCGCCTGCGCGCTGTGGCGGGCGGACACGGTGGCATGAAAGTCGTCGGGCCTGCACGGATGTCTAGAATCGCTGTCGATGCGCCTCGTGTCTGCACCCATTTCCTGTATTGAGAGTGATGAAGTTAATCCGATGAACAATCGCCCCGATGCCACGCTGACATCGGATGCCGCCCGCCCAAGCCGAGCCGACGACTGGCACGCGCTCGTCCTGGCCGACGTTCTTGCGACACTGGACACAAGCGCCGAAGGGCTTGAGCCTGCAGAAGCGGCGCGCAGACTGGCGGCCAACGGCCCGAATGAATTGCCCGCGCCGCCGCGCCCGCACCCGGTGCTGCGGCTTTTGGCGCAGTTCAACAATTTGCTGATCTACTTCCTGCTGGCCGCTGCGGCTGCGGCGGGCGTCTTGGGTCACTACGTCGATGCGGCGGTCATTGTCGCAATCGTCCTGATCAACGCGGTTGTCGGCTTCGTACAGGAAGGGAAGGCGGAATCCGCGCTCGACGCGATCCGCGACATGATCGCGCCACATGCCACAGTCCTGCGTGGCGGCGCCCGCCACAAGATCAACGCCCGCGAGATCGTGACCGGCGATATCGTAGTGTTGGAGCCGGGCGACAAGACCCCCGCCGATCTGCGCCTGACGCGGGCGCGCAACCTTTTGGCGGACGAAGCAATCCTTACTGGCGAATCGCTGCCTGTGGATAAGGCTGAGGCCCCGGTGGCCGCTGACGCATCGCTCGGTGATCGGTTTTGCATGCTCTATTCGGGAACGCTGATCGCCACCGGACAGGCCACCGGCGTCGTGGTGGCGACTGGAGCCGACACCGAGATCGGCCACATTTCGACCCTGATCGGGCAGGTAGAAACGCTGACGACGCCGATGTTGGTGCAGATCAACCAGTTCGGCCGGCAGATCACGTGGTTTGCCATCGGGCTGGGGGCGGCAATCTTTGCTTTTGCAGCGCTCGTGCGCGACTACCCATGGTCTGAGGCACTGATGGTGGTGGTGGCGCTGGCGGTGGGCGTGGTGCCCGAAGGCCTCCCCGCCGTCATCTCGATCACGCTGGCGATCGGCGTTCAGCGCATGGCGCGGCGCAAGGCGCTGGTGCGCAAGCTTCCGGCGGTCGAGACGCTGGGGGCGACATCGGTCATCTGCTCGGACAAGACTGGAACGCTGACCCGTAACGAGATGACCGTCCGGCGCATCGTCACCGCTCAGGGCGAATATTTGGTGGAGGGCGCGGGCTATGCGCCGACCGGCAGGATCGGTGCCATAGATGGCGATGCGGCATCCGGTTCCGACGCCGCACAAACCGATCTTATCCGCGCGGCCTTGCTGTGCAACGACGCGGATTTGCTCGACCGCGACGGACGCTGGAGCGTGCACGGCGACCCGATGGAAGGGGCGCTGGTGGCGCTGGCGATTAAAGCCGGGCTGCATCCCGAGACCGAACGCGGAGCCTGGGCGCGGCGCGATGAGATACCCTTCGACGCGCAGCACCGCTTCATGGCAACGCTCCATTCCACACCCGACGGCGGCGCCTGGATTGCCGTGAAGGGCGCGCCGGAGCGCGTGTTGGAGATGTGCGAGAAACAGGCCGGAGGCGAGGACGCCGCCGCCGATCCGGCCTATTGGCAGGACCGTATCGCCACGGCGGCGGGCAATGGCGAGCGGGTGCTGGGCTTTGCCGCAATGCCCGCCGCGCCGGAGTTGGAACGGTTGTCGTTCGACCAGCTTGCCAGCGGGCTGGTGTTTCTGGGCATCGTTGGGTTCATCGACCCGCCGCGCGACGAAGCAATCGCGGCGATTGCCGATTGCCGGTCGGCCGGGATTTCAGTGAAGATGATTACCGGCGATCATGCCGACACCGCCGCCGCCATCGCACGGCAGCTTTCAATGGCCGATAACCCGCAGGTGATCACCGGGGCGGAGCTCGACGCGGTGTCTGACGACGAGTTGCGCAAGTTGACCCAAGACGTCAGCGTTTTTGCCCGCACCAGTCCCGAGCACAAGCTGCGCATCGTGCGCGCCTTGCAGGCCAATGGCGATGTGGTCGCGATGACCGGTGACGGGGTCAATGACGCGCCGTCGTTGAAACAGGCTGACATCGGCATTGCGATGGGCGGCAAGGGCACAGAGGCCGCCAAGGAGGCGGCGCAGATGGTGCTGCTCGACGACAATTTCGCCTCGATCGTCGCCGCCGTGCAGGAAGGTCGCACGGTTTATGACAATATCCGCAAGGTGATCGTCTGGACGCTTCCGACCAATGGTGGGCAAACGCTGTCGGTCGTGCTGGCGATCCTGCTTGGGCTCGCTTTGCCGATGACGCCGGTGCAGATATTGTGGATCAACACGATCACTGGAGTCACGCTGGCGCTGGCCCTGGCGTTCGAGCCGACAGAACCCAAGGTGATGCAGCGCGCGCCGCGTCCGCGCGACGCGCCATTGCTGTCCCGCTTCGTGCTGCGGCGGATCGGCATCGTCTCGATGCTCTTCCTAATCGGCATCTTTGGCATTTTTGAATATGCGGTGCAGCGTGGTCTTGGCGAGGCTGTCGCGCGCACGCTGGTGGTGAACACCGTGGTGGTGATGCAGATCTTTTATCTGTTTAACGTGCGCTACCTGCACATGACCTCGTTCAGCATCCGCGGCGTGCTTGGCACGCGCGCCGTGCTTGCTGCCGTTGGCGTGGTAATCGCAGCACAGCTTGCCTTCACTTATGCGCCGTTCATGCAG
>JAJAYY010000095.1 GCA_026785965.1 Sphingomonas bacterium | reverse complement strand
GTGAAGGTCCAGATCGTCCGCATCAACCGCGAGACGCAGCGCATCAGCCTTGGCATGAAGCAGCTCGAAGCCGATCCGTGGGAAGGCGCTTCGGCCAAATATGCGATCGACGGCGTGTTCACCGGACGAGTCACCAACATCACCGAATATGGCGCCTTCGTCGAGCTGGAGCCAGGCATCGAAGGTCTGGTCCATGTCAGCGAAATGAGCTGGACCAAGAAGAACGTCCACCCCGGCAAGATCGTTTCGACCAGCCAGGAAGTCGAGGTCAAGGTACTCGAGGTCGATGAGGAGAAGCGCCGCATTTCGCTCGGCCTCAAGCAGGCCCAGTCGAACCCGTGGGCCGACTTCGCCGACAAGCATCCGGTCGGATCGACGGTCGCGGGCGAAGTCAAGAATTCGACCGAGTTCGGGCTGTTCGTCGGGCTCGACGGCGACGTCGACGGGATGGTCCACATGTCGGACATCGCGTGGGGCGTGTCGGGCGAGGAAGCGCTGGCGCTGCACCACAAGGGCGAGAGCGTCTCGGCCGTGGTGCTCGACGTCGATGTCGAGAAGGAGCGCATCTCGCTCGGCATGAAGCAGCTCGAGCGCGGCGGAGTCGCGGTCGGCGGCGGCGCGAGCGGTGCAGGCGGCGCGAACAAGGGCGAAACGGTCACCGTGACCGTGCTCGAAGTGCGTGACAGCGGGCTCGAAGTACAGATCGGCCACGATGGCGCGACCGGGTTCATCAAGCGCACCGACCTTGGCCGCGATCGCGACGAGCAGCGCCCCGAGCGCTTCCAGGTCGGGCAGAAGTTCGATGCCCAGGTGACCGGGTTCGATCGCTCGAAGAAGCCGACCTTCTCGATCAAGGCGCTTCAGATCAGCGAAGAGAAGCAGGCCGTGGCGCAATATGGTTCGTCCGACGCCGGTGCGAGCCTGGGCGACATTTTGGGCGCCGCGCTCAAGGAGAAAGCGACCAAGAAGTAAGCTTCGGCTTGCGTTCTGTCGCGTGATCAATAGGCAAGGGCGCAGGTGCAATGCATCTGCGCCCTTTTCCTTTGGCGAACAGGCTGATACGCAGGGGACAAGCGCCGGGGGGCGCCTCGGCAACATTTGAATAAGGCGGGGTCCAGATGATCCGTTCTGAGCTAGTGCAGAAATTGTGCGGCGACTTTCCCGATCTCACCCAACGCGAGGTCGAAAATGTGGTCAGCGCGATCTTCGATTCGATCACCGATCAACTGGCCAGGGGCGGGCGGGTCGAGCTGCGCGGGTTCGGGGCTTTTTCGAGCCGTCAACGCGATGCCCGCATCGGGCGCAATCCGCGCACCGGCGAAGCGGTCGATGTCAACGCCAAGCGCGTGCCTTACTTCAAGCCGGGCAAGGAAATGCGCGAGCGCCTGAACTTAAGCGAAGTGACCGCCGAATAGCCGCTGGCTTGACGCGGCGCGGGTCAGGCGCGACTGCTGCTGGACCCAGGCGGACGTGGCGGAATGGTAGACGCACCCGACTTAAAATCGGTTTCCCCGAAACGGGAGTGCGGGTTCAAGTCCCGCCGTCCGCACCAGCATCGATCCATTATTGAGCAAAAATTAAACCATTCGCCTTAGTGCAACGGCTGTGGCTGGGCCTGTTGCATTTTCCACGGCGCGTCAGGCGCGTCCAGCGCTGGTCACCGCGCGGCGCGATCTGGTGATCGTTGCGATCCTGATCAGCGCGGTGGCGTTGCTGATCTGGAACGGAAGCAGCTTCTTCCAGCGCCTGATCCTGGCCGAAGGCGAAGTCAGCTCAAGCCCCAAGATCGCAGCGGTTGCGATGACCCTCAACGTGGCATTGATCCTGTTCGGCTGGCGGCGCTATGCCGATCTTCAGCACGAGGCCGAAAAGCGAGTCGAAGGCGAGCGTCGCGCCCACCAGATCGCATCGACCGACGGAATGACCGCGCTGCTCAACCGCAAGGGCTTTGGCGACGTCGGGGCGGATATTTGCTCCGCGGCGACGCACAACCAGCAGCATGTCGCGGTGCTCTCACTCCAGCTCCACCGGTTCAAGGCGATCAACGACCGCTATGGCTATGACGTCGGCGATGCGGTGCTGCGGCGGCTGGCGGGGGCGCTGTCCGACGACATGCCCGAGGGGGCGGCGCTGGCGCGGCTGAGCGGCGGTGAATTTGCCGTGATCCTGGTGGCGTTCAACCCCGACGTCGCTCGCTCGCTCGGCGACCGGATGCTTTACCAGGTAACCCGTCCGCTTGAGGAGCAAGGCAAGTTTATCCAGGTCGGAGCGTTCATCGGCATCGCCTCCGGCGACCCCGCCGACAATAGCATCTCCGACCTCCTGCGCCGCGCCGATATCGCGATGGAGCATGCGCGCAGCGCGCGCGCCGCGCGGCCGATGTGGTTCGACGCCGGGATGGAACGCGAACTGATCGCGCATAGCGAGATCGAGCAGGGCATCCGCTTCGGGCTCGAGCTTGACCAGTTCATCCCTTATTTCGAGCCCCAGGTTGACCTAGCGAGCGGCGCGATCATCGGTTTTGAGGTGCTCGCGCGGTGGGAGCATCCGTTGAGCGGGCTCGTCTCGCCTGACACCTTCATTCCGATTGCGGAGGAGCATAATCTGATCGGTCGCCTATCGGATCAGGTGGTGCGCAAAGCGCTGGCCGCGGCGGTCGAATGGGATTCGGCGCTGTCGCTGTCGATCAACATTTCGCCGCGCCAGTTCACCGATAGCTGGCTGGCGCAGAAAATCGTCCGGCTGCTCGCCGAAACTGGCTTCCCCGCCGACCGGCTAGTGGTCGAAGTGACCGAAAGCTCGCTGTTCGCCGACATCGATTTGGCGCGGACGATCGTCACCAGCCTCAAGAACCAGGGCATCGCATTGGCGCTCGACGATTTCGGGACCGGCTTCTCGTCCTTGTCGCACCTGCGCGCGCTGCCGTTCGACAAGATCAAGATTGACCGCAGCTTTGTCGCCACGCTCGGCCGCGACCGCGAAAGCGCGGCGATTATTCGTGCCGTAACGACGCTGGCGCAGGCGCTCGATGTGCCGGTGACGGTCGAGGGGATCGAGGACGCCGACACCTATGCCGCGTTGCTGAAGATCGGTTGCGCGGTCGGGCAGGGGTGGTATTTTGGCAAGCCGATGCCGGCCGAAGACGCCGCGCAACTGCTTCACCATCGCCAGGCTGCCGCCGCGCCTCAAGTGGCCAAAAAAGCCTACTGAGCAAGCGTTGGTGTAGGCAGCTTGTGTCAATCCGGGACGACCGGATCGCGCGTCGCCATGAGCGCGTTGTCAACATGGTAAAAACAATCTTAAGAATGTCGCATGATGCCGCGTCACCCGATGCTTCGAATCTTTGGTCGTCGGCCCACGCCGGCCTTGGCGCTTGACGCTGAAACCCCCAATTCGGTGCTGTCCGATGAGCTGCGCTTGTTCGCGTTGACCTTCGCTGGCGGTTTCCTGTTCATGACCGTTTTTCTCGCCTGAACTCCCTTGCGGGCCGCTCGTCGGACTTACTGCGTTAATCGCAGGCGAGGTGGAGCTTCCAGCCGAGCCAGGCGGCGATGATGCTGCCGATCGCGACGATCAACAGGCTGTCGCCGACCGTCACGCCCAATTGGACCGCGACGGTCAAGATCAGGGTCGCCGCGACCATCAGGCCTGAATTGACGATATTGTTGGCGGCGATGGTGCGCGCGGTTTCGGACTTGGGGACGGTAGTGGTGAGGAAGGCGTAGAGCGGGACAACGAACATGCCTCCGGCAATCGCCACCCCGAGCAGGTCGAGCACGACCAGCCAGCTGTTGGGAAGCGCGAGGAAGGCGTCGAGATTGCGCAATTCGGCGTCCGGCGCGGGCCACACGCGAATCCGGCGATAAAGATCGAGCACGAACAGGCCCATCATCAACGCCGAGGCGGGCGAGTAGCGCGCTGAAACATGGCCCTTGAGCAAGCGATTGACTGCCACCGAGCCGATCGCGACCCCGATCGAGAATGTGGCGAGGAACAGCGTCGCGACGGTCTGGTCGGCTCCGAGCGCATTTTTGACCAAGGGCGGGAATTGCGCGGCCAGCACCGCCCCCATCGCCCAAAAGAAACTGATCGCGATGATCGCCAGGAACAGCCGCGGAATGTGCAGCGTGGCGTTCACCAGCCGCACCGATGCGCGAACTATATGCCAGTCCATCTTGAGCGGCGGAGCATCGGCGGCGGGCAGTGCGGGGGGCACGAAGTGACCGGTGATTCGTCCCATGATTGCGACCACAATCACGCCGAGCGCGGCCCACTCCCCATGGAAGCTGCCGTCGGGTTGCTGGACTACCAGCACCCCACCGAGCAGCGTTCCGCCGAGGATTCCGATATAGGTCCCGGCCTCGACCAGCCCGGTCCCGCCGAGCACTTCATCGTCATCGAGATGCTGGGGCAGGATGGCGTATTTGATCGGACCGAAAAAGGTCGAATGGACCCCCATCGCGGTCAACGCGGCGAGCAGCAGCGGGACGTTGTGGAGCAACAGTCCGGCGGCGCCGAACAGCATGATCAAAATCTCGGCGCTTTTCACGATCCTGACGATTTTCGCTTTGTCCGAAGAATCGGCGAGTTGTCCGGCCAGCGCCGAGAGCAAAAAAAACGGCAGGATGAACAGCGCCCCGGCAATCGCGCTGAACGTCGCTTCCTGCGTAGCGTCGCGATAAATGCCGTAGATTACCAGCAGCACCATCGACGTGCGGAACAGATTGTCGTTGAACGCACCGAGAAACTGGGTGACGAAGATTGGCAGGAAGCGGCGCGTGCGCAGCAGCTTAGACGAGGCTTCCATAGGGGATCGGGCGTCCTTGCGCGTCGCAGCGGGGTGGCCATGGTTTAGCGACATCGCGCCCGGTCGCAAGCGCCACCAATTTTTTGGTTTGGCAGGCTGCGCGGCTTGGCCTAGCGACGGGGCGATGTGGACCCTGCCCAACTTGCTGACGCTGTCGCGGATCTTCGCGGTGCCGATCCTGGTGTTCCTGCTGTGGCGGCCGACCCCAATCGATTATGCGATCACCTTCGTGCTTTACTGCATCGTCGGGATAACCGATTATTTCGACGGCTATCTGGCGCGGGCGCAACAGCGCTTCTCGCGGCTTGGCCAATTCCTTGATCCGATTGCCGACAAGATCGTCGTCGCGGCGGTACTGGTGATGCTGATTTCCAGTCGCAAGGCCAATCCGACCCCCGAGATCGAGGGGCTGCATATCATCGCCGCGCTGGTTATCCTGCTGCGCGAGATCATCGTCTCGGGCCTGCGCGAGTTTCTGGGCACGCTCAACGTCTCGATGCCGGTCAGCCAGCTGGCCAAGTGGAAGACGACGTTCCAATTCATCGCTTTGGGCGCCTTGATCCTCGGCGGGGCGCTGCCCGATCAGCCGTGGGTCCACCTGGTTGGGCTTGGCAGCCTGTGGCTGGCCGCAGCGCTGACGCTGGTCACCGGCTACGATTATCTGCGGATCGGGATGAAGCACCTCGACTGATCGCTTTTCTCATTCGCAGTGACCAAGTTTAATCGTTTTCATCGATGCCTTTTCGCGCCTAACCTCGGTGAAAATAGCCTTAGGAGAGCGATACTATGGACATCAAAACCGGCGGCGATCCGACTGGCTGCCCGATCAAGCAACCCGCTGCGCTGCGCTCGCTGCTCGGACGCACCAACCGCGACTGGTGGCCCGACTCGCTGCCGCTCGACATCCTCCACCAGGGCGGGGCGTCGCCCGACCCGATGGGCGCGGATTATGATTATGCGCAAGCGTTCAAGGCGCTCGACTATCAGGCGCTCAAGAACGACCTGACCGCGCTGATGACCGACAGCAAGCCGTGGTGGCCGGCCGATTATGGGCATTACGGGCCGTTCTTCATCCGCATGGCGTGGCACGCGGCGGGGACCTATCGCACCGCCGACGG
>JAJAYY010000094.1 GCA_026785965.1 Sphingomonas bacterium | reverse complement strand
GGCGTGAAGATCTTCAGCTGGATCGCGACGATGTGGGGCGGCTCGATCAGCTTCGAAACCCCGATGCTGTGGGCGATCGGGTTCATCTTCCTGTTCACCGTGGGCGGCGTCACCGGCGTCGTGTTGGCGAACGGGGGCGTGGATAATTACATGCACGACACCTACTACGTCGTGGCGCATTTCCACTATGTACTCAGCCTCGGCGCGGTGTTCGGATTGTTCGCGGGCTTCTATTACTGGTTCGGCAAGATGTCGGGGCGGATGTACAATGAATTCCTCGGCAAGGTGCACTTCTTCGTCATGTTCGTGGGCGTCAATGTGATCTTCTTCCCGCAGCATTTCCTCGGCCTCGACGGCATGCCGCGGCGTATTCCGGACTACACTCCGGCGTTCGAATATTGGAACAAGGTCTCGACCATCGGCTACATGATCATGGCAGTCGGAATGGTGGTGTTCTTCATCAACCTGTTCTGGTCGCTGGCCAAGGGTCCCAAGGCGCCCGACAATTATTGGGGCGAAGGCGCGACGACGCTCGAATGGACCCTGTCGAGCCCGCCGCCGTTCCACCAGTTCGAAACGCTGCCGAAGATCGATTAGCTTGAGGCATGACGAGCAAGGCCATCACCCCGCGATCGACCACTCTCCCCGCCTCGTCGCGCGACCTGTTCGCGTTGACCAAGCCGCGGGTGATGAGCCTGGTGGTGTTCACCGGGCTGTGCGGGTTGCTCGCCGCGCCGGTGCCGATCCATCCGGTGCTTGGCTTCACCGCGGTACTGTGCATCGCGCTGGGCGCGGGCGCGGCGGGGGCGCTCAACCAATGGTATGAGGCCGACCTCGACAGCAAAATGAAGCGCACCGCCAACCGCCCGCTTCCGGCGGGGCGGATGGACCGCCAGACCGCGCTCCACTTCGGGGTCGGGCTGTCGGTGTTCTCGGTGATCCTGATGGACCTTGCTGCCAATCATTTGGCGGCGGCGATCCTGGCGGTGTCGATCCTGTTCTATGTGCTGGTCTATACCGTGTGGCTCAAGCGACGGACCGCGCAGAACATCGTCATTGGCGGCGCGGCGGGGGCGTTTCCGCCGCTGATCGGCTGGGTCGCGGCGACCGGCGAGATCAGCGCGCTGCCGGTGCTGCTGTTCGCGATCATTTTCCTGTGGACCCCGCCGCATTTCTGGGCGCTGTCACTGTTCGTCAAGACCGATTACGCCAATGCCGGCGTGCCGATGCTGCCGGTGGTCGCCGGCGTGACCAGCACGCGGCGCCACATCGCGCTTTACACGCTGCCGATGATCGCCGCCGCAGTCGCGCCATGGGCGCTCGGGTTGACCGGCTGGGTTTATGGCGCGGTCTCGATCGCGCTCAACGCCGTCTTCCTGGGACTCGCGCTGGCGGTGCTCGCCAATCGCGCCACCGAACCCGCCGGGATGAGGCCCGAAAAGCGCCTGTTCGGATTTTCGATCCTCTATCTGTTCATGTTGTTCGCGGCGCTGGTCGCCGATCGCTGGCTTCTCGCATGACCCCTGAAGAGCAACAACTGATCCGCAAGCGCCAGCGCGATCGCGCTAGGCTCACCGCGCTATTGCTCGGCGGCTTCGTCGTCCTGATGTTCGCAATTACCATTGCCAAGATGGCGGTCGGCCGGTGACGACGATTGCCATGCGCAACCGCACCGTCGCGACGCGCGCGGCGCTGTTCGGGCTGGCGATGCTGGCGCTCGCTTTCGCCAGCGTGCCGCTTTACCGCATCTTCTGTGCCGTGACCGGGTTCGATGGCACGACGATGAAGGCCGACGCCGCGCCGGGCGCGGTCGCGGGGCAAATCGGGGTCCGCTTCGACGCCAATATCGACCCTGCTTTGCCGTGGAAGTTCGAGCCCGAGCAGGCTACCGTCCGGATTCACCCGGGTCAGCGGACGACGATTTATTACCACGCCACCAATTACACGGCGCGCGCCACCACCGGCCAGGCGGTGTTCAACGTCTCGCCGGCACAGGCCGGGCAATATTTCAGCAAGATCGAATGCTTCTGCTTCACCGAGCAGACGCTCAAGGGCGGCGAGAACGTGCGCATGCCAGTGGTGTTCTTCGTCGATCCCAAGCTGCGCACCGATCCCGCGACCCGCGATATCGACGAAATCACCTTGTCCTACACATTTTACCCGGTGGAAACCGGCGTTGCGGTCCGCTAGAGCCGCCGACGAACAGAGGGACTAGACCATGGCTGGCACCAAGAACCACGATTATCATATCCTTCCGCCCGATCCCTGGCCGATCATCGGCGCCTTCTCCGCGATGGCGCTGTTCGGCGGGCTGGTGATGTGGATGCACGCCATTCCATACGGCGAGTTCGTCGGCTTCGCCGGCCTGGCGATGGTCCTGGTTACGATGGCCAACTGGTGGTCGAACACCATCAAGGAAGGCCATGCCGGCGACCATACGCCGGTCGTCCAATTGAGTCTGCGCTACGGAATGATCCTGTTCATCGCCTCCGAAGTCATGTTTTTCGTTGCCTGGTTCTGGGCGTTCTTCTCGGCGTCGCTGTTTCCGTCGGCCGCCGAAACCGTCGGCGCGGTGTGGCCCCCCAAGGGGATCGAGATCATCGATCCATTCTCTTTCCCATTGCTCAACACGTTGATCCTGTTGTGTTCGGGAACGACGGTCACCTGGGCGCATCACGCGCTGATCCACGGCGACCGCGAAGGGCTCAAGAAGGGCCTGCTCGCGACGATCGCGCTCGGGCTCGTGTTCACCTCGATCCAGGCCTATGAGTATATCCACGCCCCGTTTGCCTTCAAAGGCAACATCTATGGCGCAACCTTCTTCATGGCGACCGGCTTCCACGGCTTCCACGTGCTGGTCGGAACGATCTTCCTGATCATCTGCTACCTCCGCGCGGTGAAGGGCGACTTTACCCCCAAGGCGCATTTCGGGTTCGAGGCGGCGGCCTGGTACTGGCACTTCGTCGATGTGGTGTGGCTGTTCCTGTTCGTCTCAATCTATGTCTGGGGCGGCTGGGGCGCGCCGGTTCACGGTTGATGGGCGAGACGCCGCCCGCCGGCGCGCACGTCGCGCCGACGCTGGTGGCGGCAAGCCTTCAGGGACTGTGCCCGCGATGCGGCGCCCGGACCTTGTTCGCCGGGGTCGCGCGCTTTGCCCCGACATGTTCGAGCTGCGGGCTCGATTTTTCCGCGTTCGATGTCGCTGACGGCCCCGCCGCTTTCCTGATCCTGATCGTCGGCGCGATCGTCGCGGGCGCCGCGATCACGGTCGAGCTGGCCTACAGCCCGCCCTATTGGGTTCATCTCGTCTGGCTGCCGGTGTTGATCGGGCTGACGCTGGCCGGGCTGCGCATCGGCAAGGCGGGACTGATGTACCAAATCTATCGCCACCGCGCGGGCGAAGGGCGGATTACCGAATGATCCGCCGCTGGCCGATTATCCCGACGATCCTGGTTGCCGCCGCGGTAGCGACGATGATCGCGCTTAGCCTCTGGCAGCTGCAGCGCATGCGCCAGAAGCAGGCGTTGCTCGCGACCTATGCGGCAGCGCAGAACCAGCCCCCGATCGGTTGGCCGACCGCGCCGACCGGTGAGCCCTTGCCGCTGTACCGATCGGCGACCGGCAATTGCCTCGAGGTCACCGGCTTCCGCACGTCGGCGGGCCAGAATCGCTCGGGCGAACCCGGCTTTCTGGTGATCGCCGACTGCCGCGTCGGCGCCGAGGGCCCCGGCCTGGCGGTCGAACTTGGTTGGTCGAAAAACCCCAACGCCGGGCGCGACTACAAGGGTGGGCTGGTCAGCGGCGTGATCGCCCCCGACCGCATCGCGCGGATGCGGCTGGTCGCGGCCGAACCGGGGCCAGGGCTTGAGGCGAGCGCGCCGCCTTCGACCGACACCATCCCCAACAATCATCTGAGCTACGCCATCCAATGGTTCCTGTTCGCGGCGATCGCAGCGCTGATCTATGTGCTCGCGCTGCGCCGCCGCGAAGCCGATCAGGCCAAAACCAATGGCTGAACTGACCCACCTGCCCAATGGCGTAACCGTCGCCATCGATCCGATGGACGGCGCGCAATCGGCCTCGATCGGGCTCTACGCCGCAGTCGGCTCGCGCTCCGAGGCCGATGGCAAGGGCGGCCTCGCCCACCTCGTCGAACATATGGTGTTCAAGGGCGCGCGCGGTCGCGACGCGCGCGGCATCGCCGAAGCGATCGAGGATGTCGGCGGCTCATTGAACGCGTGGACCGCACGCGACCAGACGGTGTTTCACGCGCGCACGCTCAGCCCCGATGTCGGGCTGGCGCTCGAACTGATTGCCGACCTCGTCCGCGCCCCGACACTCGACGAAGCCGAGCTCGAGCGCGAGAAGCTCGTCATCCTGTCCGAGCTCGGCGAGTGCCTCGATGCCCCCGACGATTTGATCCACGACCATCTGTTCGAAGCCGCCTTCGGGTCGCAGCCGGTCGCGCGCCCGATACTCGGCCGCGAAGACAGCATTCGCGCCTTGACCCGCGCCGACTGCAGCGCCTGGCTGGCCGACCAATATCGCCCCGACCGCCTGATCATCGCTGCCGCGGGCAAGGTCGATCCGGGCCATATCCTGCTGCTGGCCGAGGCATTGTTCGGCGATCTCGACCGCGTCGCGCCGCCATCGATCGAGCCGGCGCGCTTCACCGGCGGGGTGCGCGCCGACTGCCGCCGTTCGGAACAGACCCATCTTGCCTTCGCTTATCCTGGCCTCGCCTCGTCCGATCCCGCGACGCCGGCCCTGGCGCTGTTCGCCCAGGCGGTTGGCGGCGGCATGTCGTCGCGCCTGTTCCAGGAATTGCGCGAGGATCGCGGGCTCGCTTATTCGATCTACGCCTGGACCCAGGGCTTTGCCGAAACCGGGATGTTCGGGGTCAATCTGTCGACCGACAAGGCGCGTGCTGCCGAGGCCATGGCGCTCGCCCGCGCCACGGTCGCGCGCGCCGCCGATGACCTCACCGAAGCCGAACTCAAGCGCGCCCGCGCTCAGGTCGAGGCCGGGCTGTTGATGGCGCTCGAAACCCCGCAGGGCAGGGCCGATTCGATGGCCAGGTCGATCGAAATCTTCGGCTACATCATGACCCTTGAGGACATGCTCGCCGAGCTGCGCGGCGTCGATGTCGCCGCCGCCCGCGGCGCCGGGCAAGCGATGCTGTCGGGGCCAACCGCGCTCGCCTCGATCGGCGGCAAGCTCGCGCTGGCGGCGTGAGGGCGCAAGCGTGAGCCTCGCCGACTTGCGCACGATCGTCGCCGAGCCATGGGCGGACTGGGGTTTGATCGATAGCGGCGACGGCCAGAAGTGGGAGCGCTACGGCGCGGTTACCGTGGTGCGCCCCGAACCGCAGGCGATGTGGGCGCCGGCGCTCGACGAATGGTCACCCGACGCGACCTTCGTCCCCGGCTCCGACGAGGAGGGCGGTGGGCGCTGGGTCCAGCACCGGCCGGTGCCGCCGAGCTGGCCGCTCGCCCGCGGCATGGTCCGCTTTCACGCCAGCCTGACCCCGTTCCGCCACTTGGGCTTCTTCCCCGACATGGCGCCGCAATGGGATTTTATGCGCAGCCAGATTGAACAAGGCGGGGCGGACGCCGCCGACGTGCTCAACCTGTTCGGCTACACCGGGGTGGGCACGCTGTCGCTGTCCGACGCGGGCGCGCGAATGGTCCATGTCGATGCGTCGAAGAAATCGGTCGAGGGCGGTCGCGCCAATGCGATGCTGTCGGGGATGGGCGACAAGGCCATCCGCTGGATCGTCGACGATGCCACCAAATTCACCGCGCGCGAGGTGCGCCGGGCCCGCCGCTACGACGGCATATTGCTCGACCCGCCAAAGTTCGGCCGCGGCCCCGAAGGCGAGCTGTGGCGCCTGGAGGAGCATCTCGCTCCGCTGCTCGCCGATTGCCGCCGCTTGCTCGACGCCGACAGCCGCTTCCTCGTGCTCACGGTCTATGCGGTGCGGATGTCGGCGCTAGCGATCGGCGAATTGCTGGCCCAGCTCACCGCCGACCTGGGCGGAACGGTGGAATGCGGAGAGATGGCGGTGCGTGAGGAATCGCGCGGATTGCTGCTGCCCACGGCGATTTTCGCGCGCTGGTCGCACGACTAGGTTCTCGCCGCGCGGATCGCCGCTCCGGTGACGAACGGTGCGCCCGCCACCGTCAGCAACGCCACCGCCGCTTCAAGCTTGAGCGCGGCGCTCTCACCATCGCCGGTCGCCGCCGCGCCGAAGATCAGCAGCGGCACCGCCAGCGGCATCAACAGCAGCCCCGCCAGCGCCCCCGCCCGCGGCAGGCCCGATGTCAGCGCTGCGACCGCCACCGCCAAAGCGGCGAGTGCCGGGGTCCCGATCGCGAGCGCCACCAGGCACCGCGCGAGGCCGCCACCGTCGAGGCCGACCATGATGCTCCCTGGCACCGCGGCGATCAGCAGCAGCGGTCCGAAGGTCAGCCAATGCCCAGCGATCTTGGCCGCGCCGACTGCTTCCTCGCTCACGCCCGCCAACGCCAGCTGATCGAGCACGCCGTCGGCCCGGTCGGGCTCGATCAGCCGCTCGATTGGCAGCAGCGCGGCGGTCAGCGCCGCGATCCACAGCGCGCCGCCGCCGATCCGGCCGAGCAGCTCGGCGTCAGGGCCGATCGCGAACGGCACGATCGTCGCGACCAGCAGGAAGAACGCCACCGGCAGCCACGCCGCCCCCGCCAGCCCGCGTCGGACCTCACGCCCGACCAGCGTCACAGCGCCACCTCGCGCCACGCGCCAGCCAGCGCGCCATGGCTCGCCGCGAGCACCGCGCCGCCCGCCGCGCGATGCTGTGCGATCACCTGCTCAAGCCGCGCCACGCCATCGCGGTCGAGCCCGTTGAGCGGCTCGTCGAGCAGCCACAAGGGCGCCCCGCTCGCCATCACCCGCGTCAGCCGCGCGCGCTTGGCCTGACCGGTCGACAGCAGCCGCACCGGAACCTCGGCCAGTCGCTCAAGGTCGAATGCCACCAGCGCTCCGCCGAGCTGCGGCCCGTTCCAAAAGGCCAGTGCGCGGGCGAGCGGCAATTCACGGTCAAGCGCCAATGATTCGTCGGCCAGCGCGACCGCCGCGCGCTCGATCCGCCCCGCGCTTGGGCGCAGCAGTCCGGCAACCAGCCGGATCAGACTCGATTTGCCGCTGCCGTTGGGGCCGGTGACGTGCGCCGCCTCGCTTGCGCCGAGCGCCAGGTCGAGCCCTTCGAACAGCAGCCGGCCTCCTCGCACCAGCGCCACGCCCCGGGCGTTGAGCAGCGCGCTCATTCCTGCGCCTCGAGCGCGTGCATGTCGTCATCGCTGAGGCCGAAATGATGCCCGACTTCGTGGATCAGCACATGCCGCACGAGATGTTCGAGCGCTTCGCCTTGCTCGACCCATTCGTCGAGGATCGCGCGACGGAACAAGCGGATGCGATCGGGCAACGTGCCGCTATGCTCGACGCTGCGCTCGCCGATCGGCAGTCCTTCGTACAGCCCGGTGAGGTCGAGCGGATGATCGATGCCCAGCTCGGCCAGCGTCCGCTCGTCGGCCAGCTCCTCGATCAGCAGCACGACGCCGCCAAGATGCGCCGCGAACGGCTCGGGCAGCTCGGTCATCGCGGCGCGCGCGATCGCCTCGATCTCGTCGGCGGTCGGGGGATGGTCGAAGCGGCGCGTCATGTTGGCGGCATAGAGGCGAGGGGCGGTGTGCGGCAAGCTTGCCCCCTCCGCCTGGCTTGCCTACAGCGCGGCCTTCCAGGCGTATTTGTTGATGCGCACCCGATTCACGCCCGATGCCAAGGCAGCGAACGATCGGGATTGCGATGCGGAGCGGTGGCCGAGTGGTCGAAGGCGCTCGCCTGGAAAGTGAGTATGGGCCAAAAGCCCATCGTGGGTTCGAATCCCACCCGCTCCGCCATTTTCCGCCGATCGCCGTTCAGGCGGCGGCCTGGTCGAGTCGGTCGCTGGCTTCGATCCAGCGGGCTTCAGCGGCTTCGAGGTCAGTGGCGATCTTCGCGCGGCGGCGCGCGAGTTCGCTCATTGGCAGACCGGCGAGCTCGGGCGCGGCAGCGGCAGGATCGACCATCGCGCGGTCGAGCGCCGAACATTGCGCGGCCAGCCGGGCGCTCACCGCTTCGGCCTCGGCAGCCTTTTTCTTGAGCGCGCGGGCTTCGTCGCGGGCGCGGGCATCGGCCTTGCGGTCGGCCTTCGACCCCTTGGGCCTGGCTTCGGCCCTGGGCTGGTTCCGGCCGAGCACGAAATCGATATAATCGTCGATGCTGCCGGGATAATCGATCGCTTCTCCGCCTTCGACCAGCACCAGCCGGTCGGCGGTCAGCTCAACCATGTGGCGATCGTGGCTGACCAGGATGACCGCGCCGTCATAGCCGTTCAACGCCTGGACCAGCGCCTCGCGGCTGTCGACGTCGAGATGGTTTGTCGGCTCGTCGAGGATCAGCAGGTGCGGCGCGTCGCGGGTGATCAGCGCCAGCGCCAATCGGGCGCGCTCGCCGCCCGACAATTTGTCGACCCGGGTCATCGCCTTGTCGCCCGAGAAGCCGAACCGACCAAGCTGAGCGCGGACCGCACCCGGGGTCATCCCCTTCATCGCGCGGCTCATATGCTGCAATGG